>NZ_JBHVWZ010000022.1:12186-146949 GCF_042881985.1 Streptomyces sp. NPDC058246
GTCCCCCCGGCCCCCACCCTCAACCCCGCCGCGCGGCCGGCCCCCCCCCCGGCCGGCCAAAACGCCAATCCCCCTCAGCCCGACGCAGAAGATCTCCGTGGTCTCAGGGCGATTCGCGTTGCCGTGAGCTGAAGAACTCAGCGGGAGGCCAGCGCCTCCAGCTTGGGCACGACCTCGGCGGGCGTGGGAAGCGTCGAGATCTCCTTGGCGAGGAACTGGGTCCGCTCGGTGTAGCTCGGGTTCTCGAGCAGTTCCCGGCAGGCCGCGGCGATCGTTTCACCCGGCGCCTTGTCGGGCTCCTCGGCCTGCGGCCACAGCGTCTTGGCGGCGCCGAAGTCGCTGATGGCCTTGGCGATGGCCTCCCGGTGGTAGTTCGGGGGGAACTCCGGGGGGTTCTCGGGGATGATCAGCTGCGGCACGCCGTTGGCCATGAGGGTCGTGGCGGTGGTCGCGCCGCCGTGGTGGACCGCCAGATCACAGGTGGCGGCGGCGACGTCGATCGGGATCCAGCCGACACGCGCGTCGCCCAGCTCCGAGCCGAACCGCTCGGCGGCGCCGGGGGAGGCCGCGATCAGCACCTCGGCCCCCAGCTTGTTCAGCTCGCTCACCAGCAGCGGCATGGACCAGCCCGGTTCGCGGAACATCAGGCTGCGGAAACCCGAGGTGATCAGCACGCGGCGGCGCCCCTCGGGACGGGTGTACATCCAGCGCTCGAGCCGGCGCTGCGGGTTGCTCGGGATCCAGCGCAGCGGCTGTGCGGCGGGGTCGTGGGACGGCCGGAGCGACGGCGGGGTCGAGTCGAGGAACAGGTCGGGCTTCAGCAGCCCGTCCAGGCCCAGCCGGTCCAGCTCGGGGCGGAGCTCCTCCTCGGCGCCCGGGTCGATGCCGGTGACCGGGATCCCCAGGTACTCGACCTGGCGCACGTACGGGACCTTGAGGTGGGCGGCGAGCAGCATCGCCGCGTAGCTCTGCGAGCTGCCGACGACCACGTCGGGGGTCCAGTCCTTGGCCAGCTCCAGCAGGGACTCCACGCCGGCCAGGCCCATCCGGGCGAAGCCACGGCCCTGGCCGAACATCTCCTCGTCCCCCAGCTCGCGGGGGAACCGCAGGCCCCTGCCCGGGTTGGTGACCCGCATGAAGTGCCGGATCGGATCGACCGTGAAGCAGAACGTGGGAAGTCCGATGGCTTCAGCGGTCTCCACCCACGGCTCGTGGGCGGCCAGTATGACCTGATGGCCCGCGTTCCGCGCGGCCGTCGCCAGGGGGGCGGCGGCATAGAAGGTGGCCTGGCTGCCCGTGGTGATGAACAGGATTTTCATGGCACTCCGGATGCTTTTGTGAGACGCGGCCTGACGCATTAATGGACACCACCGATGTTCTACAGCGCGCTCTTTTTCTGTCAAACATCGCAAATGGCGACCCCGTTCGATTGCGGATTTCGCGCAGTTGAACAAGGCCGACGGCGGGGTCCGTTTCCCGGCCGCCCACCACGGCAATGTCGAAGATGCCACCGCCCCCGGCGGCTGACCATCCTGAGGTCAGGACGTGCTCGAGAAAGCCTCAGTAAATCGGATATCGAAAGTCGGTGGCACACATGAACAATCTGATCTACAACGCCCGAATGGCTCTCCGGGACATCATGGAAGTGAACATCTTCACTCAGGGCAACGACAAGGTCTATCTGACCGTTTTCCCGGACCTCGTCTGGGAGGGCACCGAGGAAACGCACACGGAAAAGGTCGTCCTGTCCATCATCGACCGCCTCCACGACATGGACATGGACGTCGTCGGCGGCGAGTCCGCCGTCCGGACCCTCCTGGACGCGGGACCCGTGGAGATCGTCCGCAAGGTCGCCTGAAAGCCGGTGCGCCGTGCCTTCGCGTCCTGCGGGCCGGTGGTCATTCCTGAGGAGGTACGACGGTCGTGATATCCCGTTACTCATTGCCCGAGATGGCGGAGCTCTGGTCCGATCAGGCCCGCTACGCCACCTGGGCCGAGGTGGAGGTCCTGGCCTCCGAGGCGCAGGCGCTGCTCGGCCGGGTTCCCGAGGGCGCCCTGGCGGACATCCGGCTGGCCCGGGTGCCGTCGGCGGCGCACGTCGCGGAGATCGAGCGCGAGCGGGACCACGAGATCCTCTCCTTTCTCGCCGCCTTCTGCGAGGACATGCCGGATGACTCCGCCCGGTGGGTACACCTCGGCATGACGAGCTACGACCTCGTCGACACCGCCCTCGGGTACACCCTCGCCCGGGCCTGCGACCTCCTGATCGGCGCCGTGGCACGGCTGCGCGGGGTGCTGGTGGACAAGGCGGTCGAGCACTGGGACACGGCATGCATCGGGCGCACCCATGGCATGCACGCCGAGCCCACGACGTTCGGCCACAAGCTCGCCGGCTTCGCGTTCGCGATCGACCGCTCGATCCGGCGGCTGACGGAGGCGCGTAAGCAGGTCGCGGTGGGCACGATCTCCGGCTCCGTCGGGACGTACGCACTGATCGATCCCTTCGTCGAGGAGCACGTGTGCGAGGCGCTCGGCCTCGGCGTGGAGCCGGCGCCGAGTCAGGTCGTGGCCCGCGACCGGCATGCCCAGCTCGTGCAGGCGATCGCGACGCTCGGCGCCTGTGTGGAGCAGATCGCCATCGAGGTCCGGCTGCTGTCCCGCAGCGAGGTCCGCGAGGTGGAGGAGCCCCGGACGGCCGCCTACCAGGGGTCGAGCGCGATGCCGCACAAGCGCAACCCGACGACCAGCGAGCGCCTGACCGGGCTGGCCAGGCTGTTGCGCGGGTACTCCGGGATGATGCTGGAGAACGTGGCACTGTGGCACGAGCGGGACCTGTCCCACTCGTCCGTCGAACGGGTCGTCCTGCCGGACGCGCTGATCGTCGCGCACTACCAGGTGACCGCGGCGGCCGACCTCGTGCGGGAGCTCGAGGTGTTCCCCGGCCGGATGCGCGACGCGATCGACCAGACCAACGGGCTGGCCTACAGCTCGGCGGTGCTCGCCGACCTGCTGGAGGGCGGCAGCGAGCGCGAGCGGACCTACCGGATGATCCAGGACGCCGCGAACGGAGAGGACTTCCTCACCCTGCTCAGGACCGAGGGGGTCGAGGCCGATCTGCTGAGGCCCGAGCGCTTCCTGGTACACCATGACGTCATTCACAAGCGTTTGGAGAACCTTCGTGAGCTGGAGCATTGAGCGGGAGAACGGCGCTGACCTCGACCTCGAGGAGGTGCTGCGGGTCTACCGGGAGTCGGGCCTCGGCGAACGACGGCCGATCGAGGAGACCGAGCGCATGGCGGCGATGGTGCGCAACGCCAATCTGGTCGTCACCTGCCGCATCGACGACGAGCTCGTGGGCATCGCGCGCAGCATCTCGGACTTCTCCTACGTGACGTATCTCGCCGACATCGCCGTCGTCCGCGCCCACCAGCGCTCGGGCATCGGCAGGGAACTCATCGACGCGACCCGCAAGGAGGCGCCGCAGGCCAAGATCGTCCTGCTGTCGGCGCCCGCCGCGACGGAGTACTACCCGTACATCGGCTTCACCGCGCACGACTCCGCCTGGGTGCTGAACCCCTGAGAGCTCCGCCCCGAGTGCCCGCGCCGGTCACCGGCGCGGGCACCGGGGGTTCGGTCAGTGGTGGCCGCCCGCGTGCATGGCGTGCATGGCGTGCATATGGGTGGCCGGCGTCACCACGAGGGGGCGCATCATGTGCTGCTCGTGCTCCAGCATGTGGCAGTGGTGGACGCCCCTGCCGACGACGGGGAACCGGACCGCCACGGTGACCAGCTCGCCCGGAGTGCCGTTCGGCCCGGCCGTGATCTGGCCCGCCGTCCCCACCCGTATGACGTCCTTCTCCCCCAGCTCGTGCGCTTCGAGCACCGACGCCGACTTGAACGCCACCGGCCTGGTCGAGCCGCGGGTGACCCGGTCGAATCCGCCGATGTCGTAGTTCTCGCGGGACAGCACCTGGAAGTGGGCCAGGTGGATGTGCATGGGGTGGGGGGCCGCGGCGAGGTTGAGGTACTTCCAGATCTCCACGCCGTCGTGCGCCGCGGTGAACGCGTTGCCGTCGTCGTAGGCCATCGACGTCCTGCGCAGCGTCTTGACGGCGCCCTGGGCGTCCTGGACCTGGACGATCCCGGCGGACGGGAAGGTGATCCCCGCCGGGTCGATCTCCTCCATCTCCCAGAGTTCGGGCATGTTGGCCGAGCCGGGACCGACCAGCACCACCCACCGGCCGGGCTGGTCGTGCGGAAGGTCGTCGTGGGTGACCCGAGTGAAGGTGGGCGAGACGACCGAGGGCAGCGTGAACCGGGTGGCCGGTCTGCGGTCGGTGACGCGGAACTGCATCACGTCGGGTTCCAGCAGATCGTTGCGCTTGTCAAAGGCGCCGGGCGTGACACCCTGCAGCGTGTTGACCAGCTTCAGGGCCTGTCCGCGGAACGCGCCGAAGTCGACCAGCACTTCGGCGCGCTCGCCGGGGGAGAGGTTGAGCGCCCCCTCGACCGGGACCGGTTTGTCGATCAGGCCCTGGTCGGTCCCGATCACCTGGAACGCCCCAGGAACGGGCCGGCCGTCCGCCAGCAGCATCAGCCGGTAGATCCGGGAGTTCGCGGTGTTGACGATCCGGAACCGGTACCAGCGCGGCTCGACCTCGAGATAGGGCCAGATGACCCCGTTGACCAGGGTGTAGGGGCCGGCGTGCGGGCGCATGAGCCGCTGCGCGCCGACCATCTCCACCTTGTGCACCAGGCGGCCGGTGAGGGCGCCCGACGCGTCCAGGCCGAAGTTGCGGTCGCTGAGCAGCAGCGGCACCTCCTGGTCACGCTTGGGCAGGTCCAGCGCCCGCTCCTCCGCGTTGCGCGAGACGAACATGCCCGCGAGCCCGGCGAACACGCTGAAACGGCTCACGTGGTGGGTGTGGTCGTGGTACCAGAGCGTCGTCGCGGCCTGGTTGTTCGGGTAGGCCGACAGCTGCACGTCGCCGGGAGCTATGAGGTTCTCCATCCAGCCGTCGTTGCCGCCACCGGTCAGCATGCCGTGCACATGCACCGCGGCCCACGGCGACAGGTCGGCCACGCCCGGGACCTCCTGGCAGCCGTCCGTGCCGGGGTAGTTGGTGAGCGGGTCGGGGGAGGGGCCTTTGGCCAGGCCGAAGTCGACGGCGGTGACCGGGATGTTCCCTGTCAGCCGGTTCTCCCAGACGACCCGGAGCGGACGGCCGCTGGTCGTCTCGATCGTCGGACCCGGATAGACGCCCTCGTAGGTCCACATCGTCACCGGCGGGAGCTCCGAGTGCAGGGTGACGTCGGCCGTGACCATGCGCACGGTCAGCTCGTCATGGCCGCCGTGGTCGCGGGGGCGGAGCACCGGCGGGGTCCGCAGCGGATCCTTGAACTTGGTCAGCTTCAGTTCGGCCGCCGACGGTTCCGGCCCGCCGGGGGCCGCGGCGGCCGTGGCCTGCGGCCTGGCGAAGACGGGGGCGGCCGCCACCAGGGCGCCCAGGCCGGTGACGACGCCGCCTCGCAGCAACGCTCGACGGTTCAGCCCGGTCGGTTCGGAATTGTCGGGATATGTAGGTTCCATTCGCCCGACGCTAGGGACGACCGCTCTCGTCGGGCTCGAGCTCGGCTTCAGCGCGGTGCGGTCGGTCCATGGCGGTCGGACCACGATGGCGTCGTCGGGTGCCACGGGCCCCTCAGGCCGGCCACCCCGACGACGTCGCGCACCGGTCAGGCCTACGGCGACGGAAGGGGGCTCACGCGGCCATGATCTCGGTGTCCCGGTTGACGAGCGTCGCGTAGTGGCCGCCGAGGCCGAGCAACTCGTCGTGGGTGCCGCGCTCGGCGATTCTCCCCCGCTCCAGCACGATGATCTCGTCGGCGTCGCGGATGGTCGACAGCCGGTGGGCGACCGTGATGGTGGTGCGGCCCGCGCTCGCCGCGTCGATGGCGTCCTGGACGGCCTGCTCGGTCTGGGTGTCCAAGGCGCTGGTGGCCTCGTCGAGCACCAGGATGGGCGGGTCGCGCAGGATGGCGCGGGCGATCGCCAGCCGCTGCTTCTCCCCGCCGGAGAACCGGTATCCGCGCTCACCGACCACCGTGTCGTAGCCGTCGGGCAAGGACATCAGATAGTCGTGGATGTGCGCGATCCGCGCCGCCGCGACCAGTTCCTCGTCGGTCGCGCCGGGTTTGGCGAACCGCAGGTTGTCGGCGACCGAGGCGTGGAACAGGTACGTCTCCTGGGAGACGACGCCGACCGCGGCGGCGAGCGTGGTGAAGGACAGGTCGCGCACGTCGACCCCGTCGATCGTGACGGCGCCGGACGTCGCGTCGTACAGCCGCGGGATGAGATAGCTGAGGGTGGTCTTGCCCGAGCCGGTCTCCCCGACGATCGCGAGGCTGCGCCCGGCGGGGACGGTCACGTCGACGCCGTCCAGCGTGGGCCGCTCCGCCCCGGCGTAGGAGAAGCAGACCCCCCGCAGGCACACCTCGCCCCGCAGGTCCGCCGGCACGACGGGCCGCTCCGGCTCGGCGACGTCGACGGGCAGGTCGAGGTAGTCGAAGATGCGGGCGAACAGTTCGAGCGAGCTCTGGATGTCCAGCCCGATGGTCAGGAGCCGCTGCGCCGGCCGGAACAGGCTCTGCTGGAGGGTGGTGAAGGCGACCAGGGCGCCGATGGAGATGGCCATGTGGCCGCCGCGTGCGGTCAGTCCCGCCACCCAGTAGATCACCGCGGGCATGGAGGCCATGACGATCCAGATCGTGGACTGGTACCACAGCCCCGCCGTGCTCGCGCGTACCTCGATGGTGGTGAGCCGGCGGGACTGCTTGGCGAAGGTGTCGGTCAGCGAGCGGGAACGGCCCATGGTGTGACCGAGCATGATGCCGCTGACCGACAGCGACTCCTGCACGATCGAGGAGAGATCGGCGAGCTGACGCTGCCGTTCACGGGTGATGACGCGGCGTTCGTCCCCGACGTGGCGGCTCACCCAGACGAACGCCGGGAGCATGATCAGCGACGCGATCGTGAGCCGCCAGTCGAGCAGCAGCATGGCGCTGGTCGTGGCGATGACGATGGTCAGGTCGGACACCAGCGCCGTGGCGGTGGTCGTCACGGTGACCTGCATCCCGCCGATGTCGTTGGCGATGCGCGACTGCACCTCGCCGGTACGGGTCCGGGTGAAGAAGGCCAGCGACATGCGCTGGAGGTGGGAGTACACGGCGGTGCGCAGATCGTGCATGACGAACTGGCCGACCTTGGCGGAGACATGGGTCTGCCAGACATTGATCGAGCTGGTGGCGACGGAGACGACGATCATGCCGAGCGCGAGCAGCGACAACAGCCCCGTCCTGCCCTGCGGCAGCGCCACGTCCAAGATCTCCCGGATCAGGAACGGGTTGACGAGGGAGACCAGGGACGAGCCCGCGACCAGGAAGGCGACGAACAGCAGGCTTCCGCGATACGGGCGGAACAGCCTGAGGACGCGTCGCTTCTGTACGGGGAGATGAGCGGTGGCCGACCCGGTGGAACTCACCCTGGTCTCCTTCTTTTTCGGTCAGTTCCAGTCGACGGAACGCAGGACGAGGGCGGAGTTGAAGCCGCCGTGGCCCCGGGCCAGGACGAGAGCCGTGGTCACGGGGGTGTGCCGCGGCGTGGTGACCAGATCGAGGTCGTAGTCGGGGGAGAGGGTGACGTTCGCCGTCGGCGGGATCACCCCGTCCCGCATCGCCAGCAGGGCGGTGGCGACGTCCAGGGGGGCTGCCCCCGAACCGAGCCTGCCCGTCATGGTCTTGGGCGCCGTGACGGGGACCGCCCGGGGCCCGAAGACCTCGGTGATCGTCGTCGCCTCGATCCGGTCGAGCTCCGGGGTGGCGGCCGCGTCGGCGAAGACGACGTCGATCCCGCTCGGCGACAGCCCCGCGTCGTCCAGCGCGATCTCGATCGCCTTCCGCAGCGTCGGCTCCCGCCCGCTGTCCGGACTCGGGTCGAACGTGGATCCGTAGCCGCTGATCTCGCCGTAGACCTGGGTCGCGCCGCGTCGGCGCGCGGCCTCGGCGTCCTCGAGGATCAGCAGGGCCCCGCCCTCACCGGGCACGTACCCGGCCGCGTCGGCGTCGAAGGGGAGGTACGCCCGGTCGGGCCGCTCGTCGGTGCTCAGCTCTCCGGTGGTGAGCTGGGCCACCCACCCCCACGGGCAGATGGCGGCGTCGACGCCGCCGGACAGGATCAGATCACTGCCCTTGCGGACCAGACGACGAGCGTGTGCGAGGGCGTCGAGCCCGCCCGCCTGGTCGCTGACCACCACGCCGCTGGGACCGCGCAGACCGTGCCGGATCGAGATCTGGCCGGTGTTGACCGCGTAGAACCAGGCGAAGGACTGGTAGGCGCTGACGTACTGGCTGCCCTTGCTCCAGAGGTTCTGGAGCTGCCCCTGGCCGAACTCGAAGCCGCCGGAGGTGCTGGCGGTCATCACGCCCATGCCGAACTCGTCCGCTTCCTCCGTGCTCACCCCGGCGTCGGCCAGGGCGTGATCGGCGCCGACGAGGGCGAGCTGGGTCATGCGGTCGGTCTGCGGGATGAGCCGGCTCGGCAGGTGCTCTTCGACGGCGAACCCGTCCACCTCTCCGGCGAGCTTCGACGGGTAGCGCTCCGGATCGAAGCGCTTGATACGGCCGATGCCGGTCCTGGACGCGCGGGTGGCGTCCCAGTAGTCGTCCACACCGAAGCCGTTGGGGGACACGATGCCGATGCCGGTCACCACCACCTGGGAGCTCATGCCGTCGTGTTCCTGTCGGGTCGGGCGAGAACCATCGCGCTCTGGAAGCCGCCGAAACCGCTGCCGACCGTCAGCACCGTGTCGGTGCGCCAGTCGCGCGCGGTCAACGGCACGTAGTCGAGGTCGCAGTCGGGGTCGGGCTTGTGCAGGTTCGCTGTCGGGGGCACCACGTTGTTCTCCATGGCCAGGACCGAGGCGGCGATCTCGATCGAGCCGATCGCGCCGAGCGAGTGCCCGACCATCGACTTGATCGAGCTCACGGGGGTACGGCGGGCGTGGTCGCCGAGGCTGCGCTTGAAGGCGCTGGTCTCGTGCCGGTCGTTCTGCTTGGTTCCCGAGCCGTGCGCGTTGATGTAGTCGACGGCCTCGGGGCCGATCCTCGCCTCGTCCAGCGCCGAGCGGATGGCCTCGGCCATCTCCCTGCCGTCGGGACGCAGCCCGGTCATGTGGAAGGCGTTGCAGCGGCTGGCGTATCCGGCGATCTCGGCGTACACGTGGGCACCGCGCCGGCGCGCGGACTCCCACTCCTCCAGGACGAACATCGCGGAGCCCTCGCCCAGCACGAAGCCGTTGCGGGTGAGGTCGAAGGGCCGGGAGGCGTGCTCGGGGTCGTCGTTGCGCGGTGTGGTCGCCTTGATCGCGTCGAAGCACGCCACGGTGATCGGCGAGATCGGCGCGTCCGTGGCACCGGTGATCATCACCTCGGCCGAGCCCTCGCGGATCAGTTCGGCCGCGTAGCCGACCGCGTCGATGCCCGAGGTGCAGCCGGTGGAGACCACGGTGGAGGGCCCCTCGGCGCCGACCGCCCAGGCGACCTCGGCGGCGAAGGAGCTCGGGACGAAGTAGTTGTAGAGGTGGGGGACGGCGTACTCGTGGTCGACGAGATCGAGTCGGCCGCCGTCGCTGACCACCCGGTACTCCTGGTCGAGACCCATGGAGGAGCCCACGGCGCTGCCGACGGCCACCCCGAGGCGATGGGGCGCGACGCCGCGCAGATCCAGTCCGCTGTCCGCCACCGCCTCACCCGCCGTGACGAGGGCGAACTGCGCGGCCCGGTCGGTGCGCCGGATCACCTGCGGACCGAGCCCGTGCTCCTCCGGTTCGAAGTCGATCTCGGCCGCGATCCGGGAACGGAACGGCGACGGATCGAAGAAGGTGATCCCCCTGGTGGCCGTCCGCCCCTCACTGAGCAGGCTCCAGAAGTGCTTGGTCCCCATTCCTCCCGGAGCCGCCACCCCGACTCCGGTGATGACCACACGCCGGCGCGTCACGACGACTCCCACGTGTAGAACCTCTGCGCCATGGCGTCCGCGGGTGAACGCCAGGTCGCCGGGTCGTATGCCTCGATGAACGGCTTGAGGTCCTGGCTGATCCGAACGAAGCGCGGATCGGCCTTCGCCTGCTCGATGAGCTCTCCGCCGTTGTCGTCGTCGAAGTCCTGAAGATGGAAGTACAGACCGTTGAACATGAAGAGCTGACGTCGCCGGGTCCCCATGCGATGCGGCATGTCGGTCTCGTCGAAATCGCTGAAAAGCCGAGCCACGTCAGCACTTGAACGCGAAGCCATTTTCGCCACTATCAGATTGCTGTGCATTCGACCGCCTCCTCGAGGGCGTGCTACGTCTATCGCAGTTCCTTGACCAGTGCCGCCCATGTGGCGAGCTCCTCTTCCGACAACGGTGGCAGGCAGAGCTGGTCGGCAGGCGGGATTCTGAAGTCCGTCCAGTCATAGGGGGGATGCATTCCACTCCAAGCAAATCCCATCCACATCAGGCCCTCTCTGAAGGTCTTCCATATGGATCGCATGGCGGACCCGAGCCTCGCGCCCATGTCAATCTCCATTCGCCGGGAAATCACCCATCGCCACCTTGCGTGACGCCCCTCAAGAAAGGGTCGGGAATGCGTCGAATTCCGCTGGAGAGTGTGCGGCCCCGGGATTTCGCTCGTGGAGTCGAGTGGAGGGTGTGTGGCGCCGGGATTTCCCTCCCGGAGTCGACGTCCTGTCGTTCTCGGGAGATGGAAAAAGGGCGGTTCCTGGAAGGAACCGCCCTTTCGGGGGGCCGGGGTGACGGAATGTCACCCGCTGTGCGGTGGACGCCGGCGACACCTCGCCTCATCGGCGAGACGGCAGAGCCTCAGTGCCGGCATCACCCATGGGGGTGGAGTACCGGTTCCAGCGCCTGACGCCGGCCGCTCACCGTGCGCAACCGCCGGCGATCGAGCGGCGAAGGACGTCGGTCCAGCCGGGCCGAGAGCAGTTCCGCGGCCCGCTCGTGCTCCCCGCCCGAGACGAGGGCGTGCAGCAGGGTCTCCTCCACGACCTCGTGCTGCGCCTTGCTGCCACCCACCCGGTGGAGCAAGGGCAGCAGCGGCCACAGCCTCATCGCCGCTTCCTGCCAGCACTGCCGGAGCACCGCCGAAAGGGCCTCGCACAGCGGCGCTATCACCAGCGGGAAGGTCTCCTGACGGTGCGTCACGGCATAGCCGCGCAGCTGCCCCAGTCCGTCGAGGTCGGCAGCCGCCGCGAGGGCCAGCGCGCTGTGCAGGGCGGCGAAGGCCGTCGCAGGCGCGTCCAGCCAGTGCTCGGGAGCCGCGTCCAGCAGCTCGGCGACAGGCAGCTCGCCCCTCCAACTGCCTGCCATGCGGGAGCGCCAGAGCAGGGAGGCCGAATCGACCAGCACCCGGCCGCCGCTCACCTTGGAGGCGACGAGCTCCCGGTGGTAGCGGCGGTGCACGGCGGGCCGGTCGTCGAGCATCAGCTCGTGCAGCGCGGCGTGCCAGGCGAAGTGGGAGCGATGACTGGACCCGGCCCCGTGACGGCGGATCCACTCGTCCAGCCAGGCCAGTCCGGCGCGGTGCTCGCCGGTCTCGTAGAAGACGTGTGTCCTGGCGTGGACGGCGTGGCCGGCCGAGGACCGGGCAGCGAGCGCTCGCGTGGCCAGGGCCTCGGCCTCCTGCCAGCGCTCCTGCTCCTGCCGGACGAAGGCGAGCTGTCCCAGATACCACCAGTCGGCCCCGTAGGTGCCGGACAGGCCCTCGACCAGGGCCCAGGTCTCCTCGCCGCTGGTGACGCCGTTGAACGAGATGGTCGGCACGGCCGCGCTCACCACCAGCGCGTCCCGGGGATGCTCGGCGATATGGCTCAGGAGGGCCGCCTTGCCCGACTCCTCGGTGCCGGTCAGGCGAGCGTCCACCGCGGCGACCAGGCTGCGTTCGCGGTCGTCCGCCCGGCGCACCGCGGCCCGACGCGCGGCGTCGAGCGCGGAGGCCGGGTCCACGAGAGCCCCGCACTCGTGACCGAGCAACGCCAGTGCCGCATGGCCCGCGGCGAAGTGGGGGTCGGCGGCAACCGCCTCGGTCAGCAGCGTCTCGCCGCCGTGTTCGCCCGCAAGGATCCGTTCGAGGGCCTCGTTGTACACCTCCGCCGCCTCGCGGGTCGTGCTCAGACTCAGGCCGTAGCGGTCGGTGGCCCCGGGCGCACGGCGGCCGGCGAGCGCGGTCAGCACGCTGTTCGCGACGTCCGCGGCCTGGCTGCGGATCTCCGGAAGCGCCGTGCTCTCCAGCAGGTTCCCGCGCCGCAGAACCCCGAGCGTCCACAGTCGCGAGGCGGAGGTGACGGCCGCGGGCACCAGCCGTCCGTCGCTCCACGTGTCGACTCCCATGCCGGCGGGGCCGGTCCGGGCGTAGCCCTGATCCAGCAGGCAGCGCACCAGGGGGTCGGCCGTGCGGCGGAGGTCGGTCTGTGCTCCGGTGCAGTTGACCACCGCACCGACCCGGAGCCTCCTCCCGTCGCTCAGCCGTACGGACACCGCGCCGTCGCTCGGTTCGGCCTGGACCATTTCGGCGCTTCCCACCCGCAGCCGGCCCGAGGACCGCAACTCGCGGACCGCGACCGCCGTCCCGGGTGCCATGCGGTGACGGTGCACCTCCCAGAGCCGCAGATCCTCCCGGAGGAAGCGGGTCCGGTCGGCCGCGGACAGCTGCTGCCACACAGCCGCCGTCACCGGGCGAAGCCCGTCCATACCGGGACGCCAGTCGCCGCCGGCACGCCGACTCGCGGCGAGGTACCGCCGTACGTCCCGACGCAGTGCGTCGAGACCGCGCGAACCGTCGAGACTCGGCGGCGCGGCGGCTGGGATCGCGTGGGCCAGATGTTCCTGGGGGACGAGCCCGTTGCGGGACACCGCGTGCAGCACTCTGTCCGGGCGGGCCAGGGTGACGGCCAGGTCCGCCATGGTCAGACCGGTGCCGACCAGCAGGACGTCCTCGTCCTCGGGCACGGCGTCGAGCGCGCCGGGCACCCAGGGATCGGCGACGAAGTGCCCGGATTCCCGCAGTTCGGTGCCGGCCCAGTCCTGGCCGGGCGCGAAGTTGCCCAGCGCGAGCACGGCCGCGTCCACCCGAAGCTCGCCGCCGCCGGCGAGCCGCAGCGCACACCCGGCCCCCTGCTCGCGGGCGGCGACGACCCGGTCCCGCACTCGGTGCAGGCGGGTCTTGCGGCACCCCTCGGCGGTGCGCTCGAACACCTCGGTCAGATACCGCCCGTACTCCTGCCGGGAGACGTAGTCACCGGGCGCGGCGGAGGGGTGGCCGAGGGCGAGCCACCGCAGGAAGTGCTCGGGGTCGTCCGGGAAGGCGCTCATCCGGCCGGCGGCCACATTGAGCAGATGGCGCGGGTCGGACGTCCCGTAGGCGACTCCCGGTCCGGCCTGTTCGGCAGGGTCGATCAGCCACATCTCGAGCGTCCGGCCAAGGCGCTCGGCCTGCCGCATCAGCTGAATCACCGTCAGTGTCCCTGCCGCACCGGCACCGACGACTGCGACGCGGTGCGAGGACGAATTACAGCTCAACGTTCGACTCCCTGGTTCAATCGACTTCGTCTCGCCGCCATGAGGCCCCACACAGGTCGGGCGGCCAGGCCGGAGGAGCCGGCCACTGCGGCGCTCAAGGGGCGCCGTCGTGCTCGTCCACCAGCAGGAACGCCCCCGCCGCGGGCACCCGGCGACAGGTACGAGCGGCAGCTTCTCGATGGTCCGCGGCGAGACCTCGGCGGATCGCCCGCGACCGCGCGACGGGCGGGCGCGGCGGCGAACCGTCGGACCGTTCCCTCCGGATCCCGGGCGGGCACCGGAAGGTCGTCAGCCGCGACCCGCGTGTCGGTCGGAGAGAACGCCGGCGCCCGCGTCTGCGAGGGACGGACCGCGGATGACTGCGCCCCGAGCGGTACGAGCCGCGCCGGCCGAGATCGCGGCACGTCGCCGACGTGCACGTGCAGTGATGCCTGGCATCAGACCCGGTCCTCCTCGTCGAGTGCTTCGGTGGTGCGTACGGCCTCGAAGGCCTCGCCCGCCATTCCGGCGGTGAGGGTGGTGCCGTCGGCCGGGTCGATCAGCAGGAGCGAGCCGGTCCGGCGGTTGTCGGTGTAGCTGTCGAGCGTCAGCGGCTCGGCGGTGCGCAGCACCACGTGGCCGATGTCGTTGACCTGCAGCCCCGCAGCTCCGGAACGCTGTTCGAGAGTGCCGATGTCGATCCGGTACGAGATGTCCTTGACCAGCGCGCGTACGGTGCGGGTGGTGTGCTTGAGGAGCACCGTGGCGCCGGCGCGCAGCGGGCGCTCGTCGAGGTGGCAGACATGGGCCTCGACGTCCCTGGTGGGCACCGGCGTGGGGCCGGCCGCGATCAGGTCGCCGCGGGAGATGTCGATGTCGTCGGCGAGCCGGACGGTGACCGACTGGGGCGCCCAGGTGATGTCCGTCTTCTTGCCGAGCGCGTCGATGGCCGCGACGGTGGTGGTGTGGCCGGAGGGCAGGACGGTGACGGCGTCCCCGACCCGCAGCACGCCGGAGGCCAACTGGCCCGCGTAGCCCCGGTAGTCGTGATGCTCCTCGCTCCGCGGGCGGATCACGTACTGGACCGGGAAGCGTGCGGGCTCCTCGCTCGGGTCGCTGTCGACCGGGACGGTCTCCAGGTGCTCCAGCAGGGTCGGGCCGCCGTACCAGTCCATGTGGGCAGAGGGCTCGACCACGTTGTCACCGGCCAGCGCGGAGATCGGGATCGCCACGACGTCCTCGATCCCGAGGGAGGCCGCGTAGGAGGTGAACTCCTCGGCGATGGCCGCGAAGACGGGCTCGGTGTAGTCGACCAGGTCCATCTTGTTGACGGCCAGCACCATGTGCGGAACGCGCAGCAGCGCGGCGACGGCGGCGTGCCGGCGGGTCTGCTCGACCACGCCGTTGCGGGCGTCGACCAGGACGACGGCGAGCTCGGCGGTGGAGGCGCCGGTGACCATGTTCCGGGTGTACTGCACATGGCCGGGGGTGTCGGCGAGGATGAACCGCCGCCGGCCGGTGGCGAAGTAGCGGTAGGCGACGTCGATGGTGATGCCCTGCTCGCGCTCGGCGCGCAGGCCGTCGGTGAGCAGTGCCAGGTCGGGCGCGTCCTGGCCGCGATTGCGGGAGGCGTGCTCGATGGCCTCCAGCTGGTCGGCCAGCACGGACTTGGAGTCGTGCAGCAGACGGCCGACGAGGGTGGACTTGCCGTCGTCGACGGAGCCGGCGGTGGCGAAGCGCAGCAGCGAGGTGACGGGGGCGTTCTGAGCGGTGGTCATGTCAGAAGTACCCCTCGCGCTTGCGGTCTTCCATGGCGGCCTCGGAGAGCTTGTCGTCGGCCCGGGTGGCGCCACGCTCGGTGAGGCGGCTGGCGGCGATCTCGGCGATGACGTCCGCGTTGGTGGCGGCGTCGGAGTCGACGGCGCCGGTGCAGGACATGTCGCCGACGGTGCGGTAGCGGATCAGCCGCCGCTGGGGCGTCTCGTGTTCCTTGGGGCCGCCCCACGCGCCGGCGGTCAGCCACATGCCGTCGCGGCTGAACACGTCCCGCTCGTGGGCGTAGTAGATGTCCGGGAGCTCGATGCCCTCGCGCTCGATGTACTGCCAGACGTCCAGCTCGGTCCAGTTGGAGAGCGGGAAGACGCGCACATGCTCGCCGGGCGCGTGCAGGCCGTTGTAGAGCGACCACAGCTCGGGACGCTGGCGGCGCGGGTCCCAGGCGCCGAACTCGTTCCGCAGCGAGAAGACACGCTCCTTGGCGCGGGCCTTCTCCTCGTCGCGGCGGCCGCCGCCGAAGACCGCGTCGAAGCGGTGGGACTCGATGGCGTCCAGCAACGGCACGGTCTGCAGCGGGTTGCGGGTGCCGTCCGGGCGCTCGCGCAGCCGGCCCTCGTCGATGTAGTCCTGGACGGAGGCGACGTACAGGCGCAGGTCGTGCCGCGCCACCACGCGGTCACGGTAGGCGATGACCTCGGGGAAGTTGTGCCCGGTGTCGACGTGCAGCAGCGAGAAGGGGACCGGCGCCGGATGGAAGGCCTTGAGCGCCAGATGCAGCATGACGATCGAGTCCTTGCCGCCGGAGAACAGGATCACGGGCCGTTCGAACTCCCCGGCCACCTCGCGGAAGATGTGCACCGACTCCGTCTCGAGGGCGTCCAGGTGCGACAGCGCGTAGGGGTTCTCCGACGCCTCGATCAGACTCGGGGTCGCGGTCGTCATGCCAGGTCCCTCTCGGTCAGGAGGGCGTGCAACTCGGCGGCGGACTCGGTCACCGATCGGCCCTGCGTCTGGATGCGCAGCTCCGGGTCGTCCGGGGCCTCGTACGGGTCGTCCACGCCGGTGAGACCGGAGATCTCGCCGGCGGCCTGCCGGGCGTACAGGCCCTTCACGTCACGCTCGGAGCAGAGCTCGACGGGGGTGGCCACGTGGATCTCCAGGAACTCCGTGCCGCCCGCGGCGTGCCGGTCACGGACGGCGGCGCGGGAGGCGGCGTACGGGGCGATGACCGGGGCCAGCACCTTGACGCCGTTGGCGGCCGGCTTCTGAGCCACCAAGCCGATCCGGGTCACGTTGGTGTGCCGGTCCTCCTTGGTGCACCCCGGTCCCCTGGACAGGAATTCGCGGATCTCGTCACCGTCGAGCATCTCGACCCTGTGGCCCGTGGCGCGCAGGCGCTCGGCGAGGGCGAAGGCGAGGGTGGTCTTTCCCGCGCTGGGCAGTCCGGTCAGCCACACGGTGGCGCCGCGCTCACAGGCGGCGGCCGCGGTGGCCGCCTCTGCGGTGTCCCCGGCGGCCAGGGTGTGATCTGTGGTCACGGCGATGTTCTCCTGAAAGTGAGTTGACGGACTGTCAGAAGCGGTTGTCGCACTCGGTCTTGCGCGGGCCGGCCCGGCGGGCGCGGGCGCCCCGTCCGCTCTCGCCCTCGCCCTCGCCGGGCCCGGCGGTGCAGGGCAGCGGCGGGCAGCGAGGTCACCGGCCCGCCGAAGCAGCCGGCCGAGGACACACGGACCGGGGACACACGGATCGGGGACATACGGATCGGGGACACAACGGAACCACCGCGCGACCCCCGGCGAACGCACAGGCCGCCCGGCCGGGGTGGCGGGGCCTGTCAGGTGGTGGCGAACTCGACCAGGACCCGGCCGAGGACATCCATGTCGATCCGGTGCCAGGAACCGGGCAGTTCGAGCCCCCGGCCGTTGGGCAGGGCTGCCGTGGTCGCCCGCGCCGCCGCGCGCAGCCAGGCGCTGGTGCTGTCACTGTTGAGGACCAGCGTCTCCGTCCGGTAGCCGGCGAGCCGGTCGACCGGGACGCGGTAGTCGCCGCAGACCGCGGTGTCGTAGGCGAGTGTGTGGGCGTTCGCCTCGTTCATCGCCCAGATCGGGCCCTTCCGCCAGTCCGCGACCGTGTCGGGGGTGAAGCCCAGGAAGCCGCCGAGGAAGTACTCGACCGCCTCGTCACGCCGGTCTTCCGCCAGGAGGACCCGGAGCGTCTTCGCGAAGTTCCACGGGGGCTTCGGGTATCCGTCGACCCGGAAGAACGGCTCGTGCAGCGCCAGTTTGGTGATCGGGGCGCCCGCGAGCGCCGCCTCGAGCGCCAGATTCGCGCCCGAGGACCCGGCGAACACCACCGCTGAGCCACCGGCCTCCTGGATCACCGCCTCGAGATCCTCGATCTCCCGCTGCACGGCGTACTCGGGGGAGTCACCGCTCTCACCGCGCCCCCGACGGTCGTAGACATAGGTGGTGCAGTGCGGCGCCAGCTCGGGAACGAGCGGGTCGAAGATCGTGTGATCGCGGAAGGACCCGTTGAGAAGCACGATCGGCGGGCCCTCGCCCGCCGTCTCGTAAGCGATCGTCGTGCCGTCCCGCGAAACGACCTTGCGCATCACGCACTCCTCATGCCGAACGGAGGTGCTCTCACCTCGCCGTATGTCGGCATCTTCGAGCGCGCCGGTGGATCGCCGGTCGAGGACCGGTCGCGGGTGGCCCGCGCCCCTCAGGCGAGCCAGCCGGCCTCGGTGGCGATGCGCACGGCGTCGATCCGGTTGCGGGCGTTGAGCTTCACCACGGCCGTCGTCAGGTAGTTGCGCACCGTGCCGATCGACAGGTGCAGCTTCGCGGCGATCTCTCCGGGCTCGTCGCCCTGCGCGGCCATGGCGAGCACCTCGGTCTCGCGCTCGGACAGCGGGTTCTCGCCGATGTCCCATGCGCTCATGGCTAACTGCGGGTTGATCACCCGGCGGCCCGCGGCCACCTCCCTGACGGCCTGCGCGAGCCCTTCGGACGGAGAGTCCTTGAGCAGGAAGCCCGAGACGCGCGCGGACATCGCACGGCGCAGCAAGCCGGGACGTCCGAGCCCGGTCATGATCAGCGTGCGGCACTCCGGAAGCTGGTCGTGCAGCATCTCGGCCGCGGTGAGGCCGTCCATCCCCGGCAGATCGACGTCCATGATCGCCACATCCGGTCGGCACTTCAGTGCGGTGGGGACGATCAGGTCACCCCTGTCCACCACGGCGACGACTTCCAGGTCCGGCTCCAGTCCGAGCAGCGCGACCAGCGCTCCCCGCACCAGGTGCATGTCCTCGGCCAGGAGAATTTCGAGCCGCCGATTCTCCACCTGTCCCCCTTTATTTTTTATTGAGAATGGGCAAATTCCCCAAAAGTGCCCGTCAGCTGTCAGCGCGTGGCCTCCGTTTGTTGGACGGTGAATGGCTGCCCGTCTGTATTTGACGAGCCGAATTCCGGAAGCGGTCGTCGGCGTTCCGACCGGTCGTGCGCGCCCAGCTGCCCGCGGTACCCGCGCGCAACGAGCCGGACATCGGCGAGGGCCTGGCGGGAGAGTTCGAGCACGGTGGTCAGCTCGTCCCGCGCGGGCCCCGGTGACTGCGGCAGCAGCCGGTGGATGAGCGCGCACTTCATCGTGATCGCGGACAGGCTCGAGCCGAGCACCTCGCGCAGCTCACGCTCCACGATCAGGCGCTCGCGGGCGACGGCCAGCCGTGCGAGCGCGCCCTTGGCCTCGTGCAGCTCGGTGACCAGCCGGTACAGCGCGGTGAAGCCGTAGACGACCAGGCCTGCCACCAGTGAGGAGTCGGCCAGGTAGACGATGTCGGACAGCGCTACGCCGACGGCTGCCGCCACCGGCACGACGACCGCGACCGAGGTCGCGTAGAGCGCCCACCGGAGTGTGCCCGGCACGGTGATCAGCAGAGATCCGGCGAGGAACCCGGCCATCGAGCCCCAGGGGCCCCCGAGCCACAGCAGCGGGGCGTACGTGGCGGCGGCCTGGACCCCGAGGGTGAGCGCCCTCGTACGCACCGGCCAGGTGTGTGAGCGGCGCAGCGAGTGGAGCGCCTGCAGCGCCACGACGACGGCGAAGCAGCCGAGGAAGGCGAGCATGGCGGTCCCGGACCCGGCGCTGTCCGCGGCGTTGATCACGGTGATGAGCGTGTAGCCGAGCAGGACGGCCACGAGCATGCTCCGCGCCATCCTTGGCGCCCAGTGCTGGGTGGCCCGCCCGCGGTCCTGGGGTGCGGACTCCGCGGGGCTGTCGTCGTCCCGGGGAGCGACCGGGGCGTGGCCGACGACCTGGAACCAGCCCTCGCCGTCCGGCCCGCTGGTCAGGTCGCCACCGACGCCGCGCAGCCGGGTCGTCAGATTGCCGAGCCCGCTGCCGCCTTCCGCGTTTCCGGCCTCCGCGCCGGTGCCCGGACAGACGTCGCCGACGCCGTCGTTGCGGATCCGCAGCGACACCGTCTCGCCCTCCCGGGTGGCGGTGACCGCGCAGTGCTGCGCCTTGCTGTGCCGCAGGGCGTTGGTGACGGCCTCGCGCAGCACGATGGCCAGCACGGTGTCCACCTGTCGCGGCAGCGGCCCGCAGGCCAGGTCGGCCTCGGCCGCGATCCGGGCGGCGGACAGGACCGAGAGCGCGGACTCGGTCTCGGCGGCCAGCGACATGTCGCGGTAGCCGGTCGCGACCAGGCGCACGTCGCCCAGGGCCTCGCCGGCGACGCCGAGCACCCCGGCGACCTCGGATCTGGCCTGCTCGGGCGCGGTCGGGAGCAGCCGGTGGCCGAGCTCGCACTTCAACGCGATCGCCGACAGGCTGTAGCCGAGGAGGTCGTGCAGGTCGCCGGCGACCCGCAGCCGCTCCTGGACGACGGCCATCCCGGCCAGCGCGCGCCGGGCGTCGCGGATCTCGGCGACCAGACCGGACAGCGAGCTGACCCCGAAGATGATGAGACTGGCGAGCATCGTGGCGCCGACCCCGTAGATCGCGACACCCGGCCCGGCGATCGCGACGACCGCGGGCACGATGCCCGCGGTGACGGCGGCGTACAGCGGCCAGCGGAGCCGGCCGGGCACGGCCAGCAGCACCGAACCCGCGAGCAACCCGGCCATCGCACCCCACGGCAGCCCGAGCCAGGCGAGCGGCAGGTAGGTGACCAGGGCCTGGGCGGACAGGGTCAGCACGCGGACGCGGACCGGCCAGGTGCGCGGCTGCCGGGTGGAGTGCGCGTACTGCAGGGCGAGAACGGCAGCCAGGCAGAGGGCGAGTAAGGCCAGCCGCCAGGGACCGGGGTCCTGGTCGAGGACGTTCAGCACGGTGACGAGGGTGTGGCCGCCGAGAACCCCCAGCGTGACCAGGAGCGCCATACGCGGAGCCTGCAGTCCGGACTCGTCGTCTCGGCCGTCGCCCTGAGATGCGTCGAGCATCGGCGCGTGCCTCCTCGTCCGACCTGCGGTGACTGAGAGCACAGGCAAGCGCCCGGCATCCCCCCTGATACCGCCGGTGATGTTACCTACACAGCATCACCTTGTCATGACCAAGTCTTCACTTTTTCCGACTTCGTATACTGCTCTTATCGAACCGGCTCTTATCGTCACCACGTGATCGTCACGATGGGTGATTTCCCGGGGCCGGCGGAATTCCAGGTCTAGAGGAACATGGGAATCGGGTTGAGATCCTCATAACGCGTGGGCGAGTCGAGCCTGCCCAGACGCACCGGCACGTCGAACAGACGGCCCGGCGCGAACCTGGCCCAGAAGTGCCGGAGGCCGGGGACGACGACCTTCACCACCGGCAGCCCGAGGTCGGGCCTGGTCTGGTCGAGCACGAACACCTCGAGACCATGGCTCCGGGCCAGCGAGCAGAGGTCGTCGAGGTCATCCCGGAGGTCGGTGCGCGGGACGTGTCCGTAGTCCGCCGGGGTGCGCGCGGGTCGCTCGGGGTCGGGCACGAGATAGGGCTGTGAGGCGACCGTCGCCTCGCGCCACCAGTCGAGCAGATGTCCGGGCAGCCCCGGCGCGTAGCCGTCGGTCACGGCGGGCAGCAGCTGGCCCAGCTCGGTGACGGCACGGCTCAGCGCGACGGCGGCGTCACGGTGCGCGCCGAAGCCGAGCATGATGTCCTCGGCAGGTCCGTCGACGCGGTGCGAGACCGCGGCCATGACCGGGATGCCCAGGTCGGCGGTCAGATCGAGCACCCAGAGCGTGCGATTCAGCTCGCGGAACCGGCCGGGCAGGGCGGAGATCCACGGGTCGTCGAACGAGTCCAGGTCCACCCCGGCGTGGCGGGTCCGGTTGTACCACCACAGCGCGACGGCGTCGCGCTCGACCAGTTCGAGGAAGCCCTGGAGGATGGCGTCTTCGAGAGTGCCGCCCGCGGCGTTGCCGTTGGAGTCGGCGATGACCGAGGCGCTCCCGTCGCCGCCGAAGTACAGCAGGCTGGTCGGCAGGAGCCGGTGCGTGCCTCCGGTGAGCGACCACACGGGCGTCCACTCGATCTTCGCGTTCTCGTCGAACGGCTCGGGCACGTGCTGGAAGGGAATGCCCGGGGCGTTCCACCGCTCGCGCTCCCGGTACTGGCGTTCGTCGAACAGCATGCACTCGCCCGGATGGATGGCTTCGGGCGCGAGATCGCGGTAACTGCCGAGGACCGTCGCCTCGTCATGGAAGCGCGACGCGCTGTACCGCTCGACCCCCTCGCAGAGGGCGCTGACCCTGGCGTCCAGGTCGGTGCGTCCCTTGCCCCCGCTCTGCATGCGCAGTCCGGCACGGAACGAGGGGAGATCGGATCCGGCCAGTGCCAGGTTGGGGCCGGCCTGGTAGCAGTGCAGGAACGACGGGCTGCGCGGGTCGCGGACGACCCGCTCGACGATCCCGGTGACGGGGTCGGCGAGGTGGCGAAAGCGCTCCCACATCCGCTCCGCGGAGAGCGCCCGGTGCCCGTTGCCCGCGGTGACGCCCTTCGGCCGGGAGACCGGGCGGACCGGCCGCAGGGCACGGTCGGCGACCAGATGGGGGTCGCCGCAGTCGGGGCACTGCGGCCGAGGGGCGACGGGATGGTGGGCGGCGGTGAGCGTCAGGGTGTCCAGAGTCCAGACGGAGTGCCGGCTGTCGTCGCGCAGGCCGGCGAGCCATTTGGCGGCCTCGAGCGCCGCCGCCTGAAGTCCGAGCTCTCGGGTCGCCGCCAGCGAGGCCTCCGGAACCCGTACCGGACCGGCCAGTCCCAGCGCGCGCCGCACGTGGGTCTCGCCGCGCCGGTGGGAGCGCAGCCGCACGGCCAGGCAGGACAAGCAGGGCCCGGTCCCCGGCTGGAAGACCGGGCCGATCCAGAGCTGCGCCCCGTACGGCTTGGCCGGCAGCCACGGCCGCCCGTCCACGAGCCGGGCGGCGTTGAAGTCGGCCAGCGCCGGATCCAGGTAGTCGTCGCAGACGACCAGGGTGAAGGGCGCCTCGGGGCCGCAGGACAGGCCGGCCGCCTGGCAGGCCCGCTCGGCCGCGGCCGCGTCGGCCCCGCCGAGCGCGACGACGCTCAGCGCGGCGTCCGTCGGGCCGCCGACCCCGGCCAGATCCCAGTACGCTCCGGCCGCGGCGTCCTGCGGGCCGGTGTGGAAGCCGACAAGACCTGCCGCGGCGAGCCGGTCGATCATGCCGTCCAGCTTCTCCGCCGGGATTTCCGCGGCGGCCCGCAGCTCGGTGAGGGTCAGTGAGCCGTCGAGCAGCGGCGCCACCTGGTGGATGGCGGTTCCGGACAGGGCCGTCGTGCCTCGGGGTGAGACGAGGTAGACCGCCTCGCCCGGGATGATCTCGGCCCGCAGGTGTCGCCGGAATCCGATCGGCCGTTCGTCCGCGCGCATACTAGGCCGCTCTCGGCGCCGCACCGGGGATCAGGATGAAGCACCATCCGGAGGGGTCGTCCGTGCCGGGAGTGGAGCCGTCGAGGTTCTCGATGATCAGGTCGTCACAGCTGGGAGTGATCTGCATGATGCCGCCTCTCTCCGTTCCGTCGGCGGTCGTCGCCGCGGTGACCGAAGTCTCCAAGCGCCGTCCCGCGGGACGCCATGCTGCGATTCACGTTCCCCGTGTGAATTCTTCATACGGAGGAGATGTGCAGCTCAGTGGGCAACTCCCGGCCGACTGTGGATGCTGGTGACCGAGACCGATCGGTGCGATGCCTGGAGGAATGGAATGTCCGAAGGCCCCAGTACGTACGACGCCGTCAATGCCGAGCAGCAGCTCGGACGGCTGAGCATCGGGCTGCTCGGCTCGCTGTCCCTGTATCTCGACCGGACGCCCGTGACGGCCAGCGCGCCCAAGCAGCGGCAGGTGCTGGCGCTGCTCGCGCTGAACGCGGGCAGGGTCGTCACGGTGCCGGCGCTCATCGAGGAGTTGTGGGGAGACCGGCCCCCGCGCAGCCATGCCACCACCTTGCAGACGTACGTCCTGCAGCTGCGCAACGCGCTGGCGGCCGCCGACTCCGACCGTCCTGGCGTACGCCAGATACTCAGCACCCGCCACAGCGGTTACCTCCTGGAAGGCGGCGCGTGCGAGACGGACGTCGAGGCGTTCGAGCGCAGGGTGCGCGCCGGCCGTGCCGCCTCCGAGGCGGGTGACCACCACCGCGCCTCGGAGGAACTGCGCCAGGCGTTGCAGTTGTGGCGCGGCCCCGCGCTGGTGGACGTCCGCAAGGGCAGCGTCCTGGAGATCGAGGCGGTGTCCCTGGAGGAGAGCCGGCTCGGCGCGCTCGAACGGCGCATCGAGTCGGACCTGGCCCTGGGACGCCACGCCGACCTGCTGGGCGAGCTGACGCGCGTGGTGGCGAGGAACCCGATGAACGAGAACCTCTGCGCCTACCTGATGATCGCCCTCTACCGGGCGGGACGTGTCGGGCGTTCGCTGGAGGCGTTCCACCAGATCAGGTCCGTGCTCAACCGTGAGTTGGGCGTCGAGCCCTGCCCGCGGCTGCAGGGCCTGCAGACGGCGATCCTGTCGGGGGACCCGGCGCTGGACGTCTGGTCCGGGTCGTGGTCCCCCGAGGAGTTCGCCGCGGCCCGTCTCGCACGGGTCTAGTGATCTGCCCGGACAGGTTCACCGGGTCGGCGATGACGCCGCTGAAGACTGCGGGATGGGGGCGGACATCCCGTTCGACGTGGGGGGTGGGGGATGGCGGATGGGGGGACGGGGTGGCGGAGCCTGCCAAGGTGCGCGGACCGGCCGGCCAGGAGGGCCTGCGGTGCCGGCGGATCGTGCGTGAGGGCGGCACCGGTCCGGTGCGCCACTGGCGGCGGTGCTGCCGCCGGTCCCGGACGGCGGGGACCGCGGGCCGGTCGTCGTCGGACGACTGGCGGCCCAACGCCGCTGCTTGCGCGGGGGTTTACGGCGCCATGATGAGCGCCGGCCTCAGCTCGTCGCCTTCTCGATGAGCGCCGGCCTCAGCTGGTCGCCTTCTCGATGAGCGCGCCGATGCGTGCCTCGACGGCGGCTGTCAGCTTCGTCAGGGCGTAGGTGGTCGGCCACATGGTGCCCTCGTCGAGACCCGCCTCGTCGCTGAAGCCCAGCGTGGCGTACCGCGACTTGAACTTCTCCGCGCTCTGGAAGAAGCAGACGACCTTGCCGTTCTTGGCGTACGCGGGCATCCCGTACCAGAGCTTCGGCGAGAGGTCCGGCGCGCCCGCTGTGACGATCTCATGGAGCCGCTCGGCGAGGACGCGGTCCGCTTCCGGCATCGCGGCGATCTTCGCGAGTACCTCGCTCTCCGGGTCCGCCTTGGCCGCCCGCGGGCTGCGGCGCGAGGCCGTCCTCAGCTCCTTGGCGCGCTCCTTCATCGC
The DNA here is from genome assembly GCF_042881985.1 of Streptomyces sp. NPDC058246. Taxonomy (NCBI): domain Bacteria; kingdom Bacillati; phylum Actinomycetota; class Actinomycetes; order Kitasatosporales; family Streptomycetaceae; genus Streptomyces; species Streptomyces sp. NPDC058246. The sequence goes on from NZ_JBHVWZ010000022.1 coordinate 37,413, forward strand.
ACCGCGCTCTTCGTCCGTGAATCCGTCGTGCTTCTCGGCGACCGCGCCGGCGCTCTTGGCGGACGTCTGCGTGCTCTTCATGGGGGGTTCCTCTCTTACCAGGCTTGATCGGACCACCGCCGAGGCGGACCGCTGGACGGATCAGGTCGTGGGTGCCAGCGACACGGCCTCCCAGGCGAACCCGTCGGGGTCGGTGAAAGACCCGGCGGCGCTGCCCAGCATGAGCCGGTGGGATCCGGTGCCGTCGGCAGGAACGCCGACGTCCTTGGCAAGGGCACGGCGCCCGTACAGCGCCAGTTTGACGGGAGACGACGGAGTGGCGAACTCGACGTACTTGCGGCCGAAGCTCTTCGCCACGGCGAGGCCACGCTCGACGTAGAACCGCTTGCTCGCGGCCACGTCCGTGGCTCCCAGCAGGAGCACGATCTCGTCGATCTGCCGGGTGGCCGGGCCGGTGTCCTTCTTCTCCGACGTGGCGACCTTCCAGATCGTTCCGTCCGGGGCCTGTACGACGCCGCCGTAGCCCCAGAACGACTTCGCGGCGGGCTTCAGGGGCGTGGCACCGGCGTCGAGGGCGGCGTCGATGAAGCCGTTGACGGTGGCCGGCCGGGACACGGTGAGTGACATCGCGAACCCGCGGAAGCCGGTGGTCGGCGCGTCCGAGGCCCGCAGGCGCACCTGAGTGTCCAGACCGAAAGCGGTGTAGAAGCGGCTGGCGGCGGTGAGGTCGGCCACCTCGAGGGTGACGGATGCGAAAGAAGTCATGTCCCTCACGCTAGTTGGGGCTCGGCCGCCGGTGCTTCTCGATTCCTGACCGGTCTGGTCACCTGCTTCGTCACGCACGACGGCATCCCCGCGGCAGCGCCCGCAGCGGCCGCGGCGTCTGCCGCGCGGCGCTGGTAGGCACTGGGCGGCATGCCGACCAGCTCGGTGAAGCGGGTGCTGAAGCTGCCCAGCGATGAGCAGCCGACCGCGAAGCAGACCTCCGTGACGCTGAGATCGCCGCGCCGCAGCAGCGCCGTCGCGCGCTCGATGCGACGCGTCATCAGATAGGCGTACGGCGACTCGCCGTAGGCGAGCCGGAACTGCCGGCTGAGATGTCCGGCCGACATGTGCGCGCCGCGGGCGAGCGCCTCGACGTTCAGCGGCTGCGCGTACTCCCTGTCGATCCGGTCGCGGACGCGGCGCAGTCGCGCGAGGTCGTTCAGGCGCTGCTGAGCGGCGAGTGCGCGCTGCCACGCGGGATGACACATGAGAGAAGTCCTTTCGTCCATGTCTGCGAGCACCTGAGTACCTCCTGAGGATGGAGCGGGCGGCGGCGAGCTGGGGAGCGGTTGTCGGCTCGCCCCGCACATAGGAGGCGTGGAAGCGCCGGCCGTCGCGTTCTTCGCCGTGGTCGCGACGCCGGCCGCCGGGGGCGGATCGATTGCCGAACGGCTCAGCGAAGCTGTTGGATGCGGACCAGGTTTCCCGCGGGATCGCGGAAGGCGCAGTCGCGCACGCCGTAGGGCTGATCGGTCGGCTCCTGGACGACCTCGGCGTCGCCGGCCTGCATCTTCTCGAAGGTGGCGTCGAGATCGTGGGTGGCCAGCAGGATCCAGCCGTAGGTGCCCTTGGCCATCATCTCGACGATGGTGCGGCGCTCGTCCTCGGTGACCCCGGGGTCGGCGGCCGGCGGCGCCAGCAGGATGGACGTACCGGGCTGATCGACGGGGCCGACCGTGATCCAGCGCATCCTGCCGTGCCCGACGTCGCTGCGGACCTCGAAGCCGAGGGCGTCGCGGTAGAAGGCCAGGGCGGCGTCCGGGTCGTCATGCGGGAGGGAGGTCGTGTGAATGGTGATGTCCATGACCGTCACGTTAGCGGCGGCTCCGTGACCGACGCTTCTCCAAATGTGATCCGTCTGAGTCACCTGCCCCGCATGCTGCCTGACGTCGCGTCACCCGGCGAAGGGGGCTCAGCCGCGCGCAACGGTGCGCTCAACCACGTGAGTTGTGCTCCGAACGGGCCGGGCGTACCAGCTGAAGCATCCGGGTCAGCCACTGTCCGGCCGCCTCACGGGAGCCGAACGGCCCCTTGCCGAAGGCGAGTTCGGTGGGTGTACGGGTCAGGACGGTGGTCCGACGATCAGGGACAGCATGAGTGCGGCGGCCGCCAGGAACCAATGATCCCGTTTCGTCAACGGGCCCGACCTCGTAGATCACCTTCAGGCCATCGCGACACGGGCCGGCCCGTCAGCCGAGTGGTACGCGCCTGAAGCGGCCCGCCACGCGCAGATCCGACTCGATCCGGCCGGCCGTGGCGTGGAGCTGGGGCAGCACGTCGCGCACGCACTCCTCGGGGGTACGGCGGCTGCTGTGCATGGCGACGTTCACCGCGGCCACCACCCGCCCGCCGCGCTCGCGCACCGGCACGGCGACAGACCGCAGCCCCTCCTCCAACTCCTCGTCCACCAAGGCGTATCCGGCCTTGCGTACGCGATCCAGCTCGGCCTTGAACGTCGCCGGGTCGGTGATGGTGCGTGGGGTCAGCGGGGTCAACGGACGCAGGTCGGCGACCCGCGTCCCGGGCTGGTCGGCCAGCAGGACCCGGCCCAGCGCGGTCGGGTACGCGGGCAGTCGGCTGCCGACGGTGATGTGGACGCTCATGATGCGGCTGGTGGAGACGCGGCCGGTGTACTGGATCTCGTCGCCGGCCAGGATCGCCAGCGACACCGAGTCGTGCAGCCGCTGGGACAGTTCGGTGAGGTGCGGCGCCGCGATCTCGGGGAGCGAGGTCCGCGACAGCGGCGGGAAGCCGAGGCCCAGGACACGTGGCGTGAGCCGGAAGACACGGTTGTGCGCGGTGACGTATCCGAGGTGTTCCAGGGTGATCAGCGCACGCCGGGCCGTGGCGCGGGCAAGTCCGGTGGCCTGGGCGACCTCCGTGAGGGTCAGTTCGGGCCGGCCCTCGCCGAACGCGGTGATCACGGTCAGGCCGCGGGCCAGCGACTCGATGAACTCCCGGCCCAGTTCCTGCTTGGAGGCACTGGTCCAGGTGGCGAGCCCGGAGGGAGCCACGGGTCCGACGGGCCGTGCGTCCCGTGAGCCCTGGTTGTCCCGTGAGCCCTGGGCGTCCCGTGAGTCCTGGGTGTCTCGTGATTCACCGGCACCCCGCGAGTCCGCGGCCCCCCGCGAGTCCTGGGCGTCCCGCGAGTCCGAGGCCCCCCGCGAGTCCTGGGCACCCCGCGAGTCCTGGGCACCCCGTGACTCCCGAGCTTCCCGTGAGTCCCGTGGCTTCCGTACGTCGTGTGCGTCGTGTGCGTCCCGTACGTCACGCGCCTCCCGCAGGTCTCGCTCCATCGCGGTCACGGCCTTCCGCAGCCGAGGCAGCAGCGTGTCCTGGAGGTCGCTCGCGGTGTGCCGGCTGGTGTGACTCACCACGCTCACCACACAGGCGATCCGCCCCGCCTCCCGCACGGGCAGCGAGATCGCGACGAGGCCGGGCTCGATCAGCTGGTCGTCCAGGGCCCAGCCGGCCTCCCGCGCCTCGGCCGTACGCCGCTCGAAGTCGTCGCCGACGGTGGGGAGTTGGGCGGCCGGGGCGGTGGCGTCGCTCCGTCCCTCCCCCTCACCTTCCCCATCCCCCTGACCGTCCAACGGGCGGCTGCGGGCCGGTACGGCGGGGAATCCCCGGTCCTCCGGATCGGCCGCCCGGCGTTCGTGCCAGCGCGCCCACTCCTGTTCGCCCCACTCGGTGGCGAACAGCGGTCCCGGCGCGGTGCGTTCGGCGGGGAGCAGATCGCCGATGCGGAAGCTGAGGGACATGGCGCGGCGCCGGGTCGCCTGGTGGATGAAGCGGATGCCGTCCCGGTCGCCGACGGCCAGGGACACCGACTCGTCCAGCTCGTCGGCGAGGGCGTCGGCGTGCGCGTCCAGGAGGCGGGGGAGCCGCAGGGCGGAGAGGTAGGCGTTGCCGAGTTCCATCAGACGGGGGGCCAGTACGGCGTCCCGGCCGTCGAGGCGTACGTATCCCATGCGCGCGAGGGTCGCCGTGATCCGGTCGACGGTGGAGCGCGCGAGTCCGGTGGCCCGTTCGAGGCCGCTGAGGCTGGAGGAGCCGTCGGCCTCGGTCAGCCGGCGCAGCACGGCGATACCCCGGATGAGGGGGGTGACGGCCTCGGCGGGCACCGCGGCCCCCGTCCTGATCTCGGACCGCATGCTCCCGGTCCCGGTCCCGGTCCCGGATCTGGGCGTGGCCCTGGTCCCGGCCCGGGGCGTGGCACCGGTGTCGGACGCGGGCGTGGCGCCGGTGTCAGACCCGGTCATGGCTCCCGTACCGGCCTCGCTACGAGGATCGGCCCCGGGGCCGGGCACGACGTTCGATGTCATGGGCTCTCCGTTGCGGCTCGGAAGAGACACCGTGGTGCGGATCTCGGAAGACACCGTAGTGCTTGCCGGGCCCCTCAAGCAGGTCAGCGCCACGCGGTGACTCGAGCAGGTCAGCGCCACGCGGTGACACGCCGTGCCACGGCCCGGCACACCGCGAGGCCTCAGCGGCGTGTCACGGACACCCGGTAGTTCCCCGCGAGGTCCGCCGCGGTGACGCGTACCGTGACCCCGGTCTTGGGGTCCTTGAAGGTCTCGCCGGGCGCGAAGGGCGCGTCGGAGAGTTCCGCGTGCACGTTGGGGGAGCGGGTGCAGCCCCCGCTGTCGCGGTGGGAGTCGTATACGTTGATGGGCCCGTTCCCGGTGTCGACGTCCGCGGTCACCTTGTAGATGAGGATGCCGGGACTGCAGACCGTGGAGTCGTTGCCGCCGCGGGTGCGCAGTTCGAGGGCGTATCCGCTCTTGGTGCTGGTGGGCACGAAGACGAGCTTGACCCCGCCGGTCCGGGCCAGCGGGGTGAGCGTGTACTCGGTGGTGCCGGGCGCCGCCGCGCAGCGGACCTGCGAGTCGTCGAGCCAGCCGAGCTTCCACTTGTGCCAGCCGAGCAGATCGTTGTCGGCCCCCCAGTCCTCGCTCATGATGTCCCAGTGCCCGACCGCGCCCCCGCCGTCCTGGGTGTAGAGGTCGGGCAGGCCGAAGGTGTGGCCGTTCTCGTGCGGGAGGACCCGGTAGCCGGTGTCGGTGTAGGAGCCGGAGCCGTCGTCCTGGCGGCTGTAGACGAAGGACGCGTTGGAGACCGGGACGCCGTCGGCGACCGGTGCCTCCGTGTTGCCGGCGAAGGTCACGGACAGGACGGTGTCCAGCGCGGAGGGGCCGGCGTTCGGCGTCACCAGGACGTTCAGGATGTCGTACTCGCGGAAATCGACCTCGGGGTCGGCCGCGGCCACGATGTCCTGGACCAGACCGCGGTACCCGGGGTCGAAGGGCGCGCCGCGCTCTATGCCGTAGTCCTTGAACGACTTCGGCATCCGCAGCCAGTGCTTGACGGGGGCCTCGGGGCGGTAGTCGAGGCGGCCGTACGAGGCGGTGCGGAACCATCGCTCGGTCTGCGGGAAGAACTCGCCGTAGCGGTCGAGCGCGCTGCCCTTTCCCGGCGCGTCGGAGAAGTCGACCATCAGGGTGAGGGCGTGCAGGATGCCGGTGGAGCGGGCGTAGCCGGGCGCGGTCGGGATGCCTTCTCCCATCTGTACGCCCAGCGGGCCGTTGATCATGCAGGGACCGAGCGCCGTGGAGCGGGCCAGTGCGATGGAGCCCGCCGTCGTGGAGCCCGCCGTGAGGTGTCCGGTGCCGGCGGAGGTGCTGACCGCCAGCGTCAATACGGTCACCGTGGCTATGGCGGCCACGCGGCGCGGGCGTATCCGACGTTTGGTCGGCTGCATGCGGGGGCCTTTCGCTCCACGGCAGCCGCCGGTTCAGGCTGCACCCTTGCGATCACCCTGTGTCGGCGGCGCGGCGGGCGCTCGCTGGAGGAGCCCGATCGGGTTTCCTCCCAGGGAGGACCTAAGGGAGGACCTAAGGGAGGACCTAAGGGAGGACCCCGGGGAGGAGTCTTTGAGGTCCACCGGGAGGCGCCCGGGAGGTGCCCTGCGAACGCCGGGAGCCCCAAGAGGACTGGCCAAGAGGACTGGCCAAGAGGACTAGCCAAGAGGGCCGGACGAGAGGGTCCGACGAGAGGCCGGCGGGAGGCCGGGCGGGAGTGTGACGCGGGTCACGTAAAAGAATCCGGCGGGCGGGAAATAACCGGGGATCGTTTCCCCGTTTAGCCATACGTCCGCGCGAAACGGGGAGCGAATCCCCGGATCGCCCCACAGCCTTCAAGCGCCACCACAGGCTTCACACGCCACTGGCGCGCCAGACCGGAAGACCCAGAAAGACGAGGAGTACGCCGTGGAAACCGCCACCCCCGCGCAGCGTCGAGTGGTCCGGCCGCGCGCCGATGCCCTGCGCAACCGGGAGCGGATCGTCGCCGCGGCCCGCGAGATGTTCGTCGAGTTCGGCGCCGAGGTGCCGTTCGACGAGATTGCCCGCCGGGCCGGTGTCGGCAACGCCACGCTGTACCGCAACTTCCCCGACCGCGACGCCCTCGCGCGGGAGGTCGTCTGCTCGGTGATGGACCGCACGTCGGAGTGGGTCGAGGAGGCGCTCACCGAGACCGGTGACGCCTTCGAGACGCTGAGCGGATTCGTGCACTTCTCCGCCGACGAGCGGATCGGTGCCCTGTGCCCGATGCTCTCCGAGACCTTCGACCAGAACCACCCCGATCTGGTGGCCGCGCGCGACCGGATCACCGACCTGATCGAGCAGCTGATGGCCCGCGCCCGCGAGGCCGGACAGCTGCGCCCCGACGTCGAGTTCGGCGACCTGATGATTGCCGTCACTCAGCTGACCAGGCCGCTGCCCGGCACCGCGTGCCAGGGCATCGACCGCTTCGTACACCGTCATCTGCAGCTGTTCCTGGACGGCATGCGGGCCCCGGCCCGCTCCGAGCTGCCCGGAGTGGCCGCCACCGTGGAGGACATGCGACGAGCGTGACCGAGTACGCCGAGTACGCCGTCCACCTGACCGATTAGTTCAGCGCAGCCCACCAGTCAGAACTCGCACAACGCCTCCGGCCGTCGCCGATGACGAGCCGTCCGTCTTCCTCGTCCTTTTTTCGCTACGAAGTACCGAAGTGGGTACCCCCATGTCTGAAACAGCCAAGGCCACCGCGAAGGCGGAACAGGCCGACGCCCATTCCAACCGCTGGAAAGCGCTCACCTTCATCGCGCTCGCCCAGCTGATGGTCGTCCTCGACGCGACCATCGTGAACATCGCGCTGCCCTCCGCCCAGCAGGACCTGGGCATATCGGACGGCAACCGCCAGTGGGTCATCACGGCCTACGCCCTCGCCTTCGGCGGTCTGCTGCTCTTCGGCGGCCGGATCGCCGACCTGTGGGGCCGCAAGCGCACCTTCGTCGCCGGTTTGATCGGCTTCGCCGGCGCGTCCGCCCTCGGTGGCGCGGCCACGAACGAGGCGATGATGCTCGGCGCCCGCGCCCTGCAGGGTGCGTTCGGCGCGCTGCTCGCGCCCGCCGCGCTCTCGCTGCTCGCCGTGATGTTCACCGAGGCCAAGGAGCGCGCCAAGGCGTTCGGCATCTACGGCGCGATCGCCGGTGGTGGCGGTGCCGTGGGCTTCATCCTCGGCGGCGTCCTCACCGAGTACCTCAACTGGCGCTGGACGTTCTTCGTCAACATCCCCTTCGCGATCATCGCGGCCGCGGGCGCGTACTTCGTCATCCGTGAGCCGGCGGGTGGCCGCAACCGCTCGCCGCTCGACATCCCGGGTGTCGTCCTGTCCACCCTCGGTCTGGTCTCGCTCGTCTACGGCTTCACCCGCGCCGAGTCCAACGGCTGGGGCGACTCCGTGACGGTCGGCCTGTTCATCGCCTCGGCCGTCCTGCTCGCGGCGTTCATCCTCACCGAGTCCAGGGTCAAGGCCCCGCTGCTGCCGCTGCGCGTCATCACCGAGCGCAACCGCGGCGGTGTCTACCTCTCGCTCGGCCTCGCGATCATCGCGATGTTCGGCCTGTTCCTCTTCCTGACCTACTACCTGCAGATCGTGAAGGGCTACTCGCCGGTCAAGACCGGCTTCGCCTTCCTGCCGATGATCGGCGGCATGATGGTGGGCTCCACGCAGATCGGCACCCGCCTGATGACCCGGGTCGCGCCGCGCCTGCTGATGGGCCCGGGCTTCCTGGTCGCCGCGCTCGGCATGCTGCTCCTGACCCAGCTGGAGATCGGCTCCTCGTACGCCAGCACGATCCTGCCGTCGATGGTGCTGCTCGGCCTCGGCATGGGTACGGCGTTCATGCCCGCCATGTCCCTGGCCACGCTGGGCGTCGAGCCCCGTGACGCCGGTGTCGCCTCCGCGATGGTCAACACCTCGCAGCAGGTGGGCGGTGCGATCGGCACGGCCCTGCTGAACACGATCGCCGCCTCGGCGACGACCTCGTACATCAAGGACCACATCGCGGGCGCCGCCTCCAAGTCCCAGCAGCAGCTGGTCCAGCTGGAGGGCCAGGTGCACGGCTACACCAACGCCATCTGGTTCGCCGTCGGCATCCTCGTCGTCGCCGCGACGATCGCCGTGACCTTCATCAACACCGGTCGCCCGGACGTCACTTCGGCCTCCGGGGCGAGTGCGGGCGACGGCATCGAGGACGAGGTGAAGGTGCCCGTGATCGCCCACTGATCACCCGTACCGCTGGTACTTCGGGTACTACGGCCACTACGGCCACTTCGGGTACTTCGCGTGCGGACGCGGGGTGGGGACGCCTCGTCCGTACGAATCCCAGGGTCCGCCCCGGCTCCGAACTCGATGGAGCCGGGGCGGACCCATGTCCGATGCCGGGCTTGGCTTGGCTTGGCCTGGCCTGACTTGGCCTGGCCTGGCCTGGCCGGGCTTGGCTCGGCTCAGCGCAGCCAGGGCAGGTCCGCCCCCGCGTCCTTCGGCTGGAGCCCCTCGGCGACGATGCGCATGGCCTCGCCGAGGGCCTTCTGCTGGTCGGGCGTGAGCCGGTCCAGGAGGGCCTGGCGTACGGCGGCCACATGGCCGGGCGCCGCCTTGCTCAGCGTCTCGAAGCCCGCGTCGGTGAGTACCGCGAACTGCCCCCGCTTGTCGGAGGGGCAGTTCTCGCGTCGTACCCAGCCGTTCTTCTCCAGGCGCGCGATCGCGTGGGAGAGGCGGGAGCGGGTGATCTTCGCGCTCATGGCCAGCTCGGTCATCCGCAGCCGCCGGCGCGGGGCTTCGGCGAGCTGCACGAGCAGGCCGTAGTAGATGTGCGGCATGCCCGCGTCACGCTGGAGCTGGCGGTCGAGATGGTCCTCGAGGAGGGTGGTGGCGTGCATGTACGCACGCCAGACGCGCTGTTCCTCGTCGGTGAGCCAGCGCGGCTCTTCAGCGGGTGCCGTGTTCATGTACTCCACTGTACGAGCCCCTTCTTGAAAATTAAACAAACCCGGCGTAAGCTCGGGGCGCAGAGCTTGATACTTCAAGTAACGATGGGTAACGGTCGCTAACAACTTCAAGTGTCAAGTACCCGCGCCTACGATTGAACCCTCCGGAGGGAGCAGCCGCCATGTCCGCCGCCACCGAGGAGCGATCCGCGCCCGAGCGCATGCCCGCCCTCTATCTGAGTCATGGTGCCCCGCCGCTCGCCGACGACCCGATCTGGCCCGGCCAGCTCGCCGCCTGGTCCGCCGACCTGCCGCGCCCCAAGGCCATCCTGATGGTCTCGGCCCACTGGGAAGAGGCCCCGCTCGCCCTCGGCGCGATCGAGACCGTCCCGCTCGTCTACGACTTCTGGGGCTTCCCCGAGCACTACTACCGGGTGACGTACGCGGCCCCCGGCGCCCCCGGACTCGCCGAGTCCGTCCGCAAGCTGCTGCGCGCGCCCGGCACGCCGGTGCAGGACATCCTGGACCGCGGACTCGACCACGGCGCCTACATCCCGCTGGTGGAGATGTTCCCCCAGGCCGACATCCCGGTCCTGCAGATCTCCATGCCGACCCTCGACCCGGTCCGGCTGTTCGAGATCGGCCGCAAGCTGGCGCCGCTGCGCGAGGAGGGCGTCCTGATCGTCGGCTCCGGCTTCTTCACTCACAACCTCGCGGCCCTGCGGCACACCGGCGGGGGCGTCCCGGCCTGGTCGAGCGAGTTCGACGACTGGGGTCACCGCGCCCTGGACGCCGGTGACGTGGACGCGCTGCTCGACTTCGAGCGCAAGTCCCCGGCGGGCCGCCTCGCCCACCCCCGCACCGAGCACTTCGCCCCCCTCTTCGTGACCATGGGTGCGGCGGACGCCTCCGGTGAACTGGACGGGCAGAAGTCCGTGATCGACGGCTTCTGGCTGGGGATGGCGAAGCGGTCGGTGCAGTTCGGCTGACGCCTGCTGCCGGTTTGCCCGCTGTCGTCCAGCGGCGCCTCTATCGGTCCAGCTCCTGGCTCTGTCGGTCCCGCTTTGTCTCTACTGGTCCAGCTCCTTCTCGTACCAGCCGACGTCCCAGTAGCGGCCGAATTTGCGGCCCACCTCGCGGTATGTGCCGACGTAGCGGAACCCGAAGCGCTCGTGCAGCCGCACGGACGCTTCGTTTCTCTCGGGCTGGGCGATGCCGGCGTAGGCGCGGTGGAGGTCCTCGTCGGCGAGGGCGGCGAAGAGAGCCTGGTAGAGGAGGGTGCCGACGCCGCGGCCGGTCGCGTGCGGGGCGAGGTAGACGGTGACCTCCACCGAGGTGGCGTACGCGGGCTTCGCGCGGAAGGCGCTGGAGGTGGCGTACCCAAGAATCGCCTGTGAGTCCGTGTCCGTGGCAACCATCAGGCGGTGCGGTCCGTCTTCAGGGTGGGAGAGCAGCCACGAGCGACGCTCTTCCGGCGTGAAGACAGCGGTATCGAATGTGATGGGCGTCTCACGTACGTAGTGGTTGTAGATGTCAGTGAGGGCGTCGAGATCGGCCTCGACTCCTGGCCTGACCTGCACCTCTGTACGTTCCGACGACATCCGTCCTCCCCTTGTGGGCCGACAGGGTACTGCATGATCAGAAAAATCGAGGGGCGGGTTGGGAATTCTGTCCGGATTCCAGTCGTTGTTTCCTTCGGATGCCGGGCACCCGGGAGGGTGAGCCCGAAGTCCAGGTCCACCCGCAAGCCCACCATCGCAAGGGAGCACGCATGGCAACCCGTGCCGTCGCCCGTCGTAAGTCCGCCACCGGCGAGACCACCGACGCGGCACGCAGTGTTCGCGTCGGAAGCGGCGAGATCGCCGACCGCGACCTGGTCGGCATGTACCTCGACGAGATCGCGCGTACGCCCCTGCTCGACGCCGCCAAGGAAGTCGAGCTGTCCCAGATCATCGAGGCGGGTGTGTTCGCGCGGCAGATCCTCGACGGTGAGGAGGCGGCCCAGGCCGATGCCTCCCGTGAGGAGCTCGAGGCACTGCTCGCCGAGGGCGAGCGCGCGAAGGACGTCTTCATCCGCTCGAACCTCCGGCTGGTCGTGGCCGTGGCCCGGCGCTATCCGCGCAGCGGCCTGCCCCTGCTCGACCTGATCCAGGAGGGCAACGCGGGTCTGGTGCGCGCGGTCGAGAAGTTCGACTACCGCAAGGGCTTCAAGTTCTCGACGTATGCGACGTGGTGGATCCGTCAGGCCATCACCCGTTCCATCGCCGACCAGTCGCGCACCATCCGCCTCCCCGTCCACCTGGTCGAGGAGCTGGGCCGGATCCGGCGCGTGCAGCGTGAGTTCAACCGCGAGCACGGCCGCGAGCCGGAGCACACGGAGATCGCCGCCGAGCTCGGTTCGACGCCGGAGCGCGTGGGCGACGTCCTGGACTGGGCCCGCGACCCGGTCTCGCTGAACATGGCGGTGGACGACGAGGGCGAGACCCAGTTCGGCGACCTGCTGGAGGACACCTCGGCCGTGTCTCCCGAGCAGTCCGTCCTCACCCTGCTGCGCAGCGAGGAGCTGGACGACCTGATCGGCCGCCTCGACCAGCGCACGGCCTCCATCATCAAGATGCGGTACGGCATCGATGACGGCCGGGAGCGCACGCTCACCGAGGTCGGCAAGGAGCACGGTCTCACGCGCGAGCGCATCCGCCAGATCGAGAAGCACGCCCTGCTGGAGCTGAAGAAGCTTGCGCGGGACACGGGGTTCGACGCGGCGGCGTGACGGACGCAGACGTCATTGGCCTGACCGTTCGGACGGCGACTGCTCGTGTTCGTGCGTGTTCGTTCGGACGGAAGTGGACCTTCCGCTCGGACGCGTGAGCCACGTTGGCCACAACTCGACCAGACATGGCCATGTAAGGCCGCTTCAACCTGCTGAGCTCGGGGCACAAGACTTCAGGGCCCAGGGTTCAGGGTTCCGTCCGGGGCGTATGCACTAGCCCCCACCAGAACCGAGTCCCGACGCACTCCCCCCCCGCGCCGGGACTCTTCCGGGCCGAGCTTCGGCGCCTTCCCCCCCTGGCGCCGGGGCTCGGCTCCATTTTGAGGGCGATTTCGAGGCGGGGGACTGAGAGGCCCCGGGCGCCGCCCGAGGTTGATTCCGGGCAGGCGTTGCCGGGCCACCCCGAACCTGAACCCCGGGGTGACCCGGATGGCAGATTCTGCCACAGGGGCATAACCTGCCGTCCGTGTCCGGTACCGAACGTGGGGTGCGCACCTCGGCCGACCGAGCGGCGTCCGCCCCGGTTGGTCGAACCCCAGCCTCTTCCTCCGTCTCCACCTCTTCCTCCGCCACCGCCGCTGCCTCCGCCGCCGGGGGTCGGGCGGCGAACGCCGGTCCTTCGCTGGTCGAACGGCGCAAGGCGGCCACCCGGATGGAGATCGCCCGGGCAGCGGCCAGGCTCTTCATGCGCGACGGGCTGCGGGCCACCCGTGCCGAGGACATCGCCCGAGCGGCCGGGATCGCACCGCGCACCTTTTACCGGTACTTCGCGTGCAAGGAAGAATCCCTCGGCCCGCTCTTCGCCGCCGGCGCCCAGAAGTGGGTGGAGGCGGTCCGGGACGCCCCCACCCCTCTGACGGTCCCCGAGGCCCTCCGGCACGCGATCGTCTCCACCTTGACCCCGGGTGTGGGTGTCCGTCCCGAGTCTCTGGACTGGGTCCGCTCCCTCCTGCGCCTGGCCGAGGGGAACCCGGCCCTGCTGAGGGTCTGGGGTGAGGCCTGCCAGACGGCGGAGCGCACACTGGCGGGCGTGCTGACGGCGAGGGTGTCCGGGCCCGAACTCCGCCTCAGCGCCGCCGTGGCGGGCGCGGCCGTCCGTGTCGCGGTGGAGGCCTGGGCAGCCGGTGACGACCCGGCCGACGGACCCAACGGTCCCGTCGCCCTCGCGGTACGCAATCTCGCGGCCCTCCGCGACTTTCCCTGGAGTGACGGCACCTGAGAATCTCCGGAGGGGCTGTTTCAGCCCGTCCGGCGTTTGAGGACGAGGCCGCTCAGGCCGATGCGGGGGTCTGGGGGCGGCAGCCCCCAGGTACGGGACGGGCAGGGGCGGAGGGGGCGAAAACCCGCTCCTCAGCCCCGCCCACCCGCACGCGACCGGGCGCTGCAGCCCACGTACGTCACGGCGTGGCGAGGTCGGGCTCCTGGTCCGGGCCGCCGGAGCCCACGTACGTCACGGCGTGGCGAGCTCGGGCTCCTGCTCCGGGCCGCCTGCCGCTCGTGTCAGCCGGCCACCCAAGTCCCGTAGATGAGAGACGAGCTCTGCCGGCTCCCGGACGGTGAACTCGCACTCGGCCATCGCCAACCGCACCGCCAGCCACTCGATGGAATCGCCCGCCGAGGAGCGCAGCCGGCAGCTGTGGTCGTCGATCGGCTCGGGAGTTCCGAGCCACGCGGGCACGCGCGCCGCGACGAACTCGGCGGGCGCGGCGAAGGTGACCTCGAACGCGTACGTCTCCTGCCGTCGGTACATCGACTGCCGCAAGTACTCGGCGGCGCTCCCGGTCGGCAGCTCGCGCGGCGTGAAGCGCGCCCCGGTCGCGAACGGCTCGCTGACCCGGTCGACGCGGAACGTACGCCAGTCCTCGCGATCGAGGTCGTACGCGACGAGGTACCAGCGACGGCCGGTGGAGACGAGCCGGTACGGCTCGGTCAGCCGCCGCGACGGCGTCCCGTCCCCCGAGCGGTACGCGAACCGCAGCCGTTCCCGCCCGGCGACGCTCGACGCCATCACGGTCAGCGTCTCGGGCGCGATGCTCGCCCCGTCCCCGCTGGTCAGCGGGGTGGTGGCGGCCTGCAGCGTGGACACGCGGTGCCGCAGCCGGGTCGGCAGCACCTGCTCCAGCTTGGCGAGGGCCCGTACGGAGGCCTCGTCCACGCCTTCGAGGGCGTGCCCGGCGCCGGCCCGCAGCCCCACCGCGATCGCCACCGCCTCCTCGTCGTCGAGCACGAGCGGCGGCATCGCCTTTCCCGCCACCAGCCGGTACCCGCCGTCCGCGCCCTTGGTCGCCTGCACCGGATAGCCCAGCTCGCGGAGCCGGTCGATGTCCCGGCGGACGGTACGACGGGATACCCCGAGCCGGTCGGAGAGCTCGCCGCCCGGCCATTCGCGGGGCGTCTGGAGGAGGGAGAGCAACTGGAGGAGCCGCGCCGGTGTGTCCGTTGTCATGAGTTCGAGGATGCCGCAGAACTAGGACGTGATCTGACCTAATGAGGCCGTAGCTTCTGGACATGACCTCCACCGAGACCCCTCTCAGTGCTCAGCCCGCCGCAGGCGGCCGGCGGCGCTGGTTCGCCCTCGCCATCGTGATGACCGCGGCCTTCATGGACCTGGTCGACGTCACGATCGTCAACATCGCCATACCGTCGATCAAGAAGGAGGCGGGTGCGTCGTTCAGCCAGATCCAGTGGATCACGGCGGGTTACGCGCTCGCCTTCGCCGCCGGACTCATCACCGGCGGACGGCTCGGCGACATCCACGGCCGCAAGCGGCTTTTCCTCCTCGGCATAGGCGGTTTCACGATCGCGTCGGCGCTGTGCGGCTTCGCCGCGAACCCGGAGATGCTCGTCGCCTCGCGCATCCTCCAGGGCGGAATGGCCGCGATGATGGTGCCGCAGGTGCTGTCGATCGTGCACGCGACCTTCCCGGCGCACGAGCGAGGCAAGGTGTTCGGGCTGTTCGGGGCGGTCGTCGGACTGGGTGCCGTATCCGGTCCGCTGCTCGGCGCGCTGCTCACCGAGTGGAACCTCTTCGGTCTGGAGTGGCGGCCGATCTTCCTCATCAACCTTCCGGTGGGCGTCGTCGCGCTGTTCCTCGGACGGAAGTTCATCAGCGAGTCCAAGGCCCCGCGGGCCCTCAAGCTCGACCTCGTCGGCGTCGCCCTGGTCACCCTCGGCCTGCTGATGCTGCTCTATCCGCTGACCCGCGGCCGCGAGCTGGGCTGGCCGCTGTGGGGGTACGTGTCGATGGCCGGCGCCCTCGTCGTGTTCGCGGCCCTGGTGGCGTACGAGAAGCGGAAGACGGCGCGGGACGGCTCCCCGCTGGTCGAGCTGTCGCTGTTCAAGGTGAAGAGCTTCGCGGCGGGCATCGCCGTACAGACCGTCTTCGGTGTCGGCCTCGGCATCTTCTTCCTGGTCTGGACGCTGTACATGCAGATCGGGCTGGGGTGGAGGCCGCTGCGGGCCGGGCTGACCGGGGTTCCCTTCTCGATCGCCGTGTCGGCGGCGGCGGGCATGTCCGTGCAACTGCTGGTGCCGCGCTTCGGACGCAAGGTGCTCCAGGCGGGCGCGCTGATCATGGCACTGGGAGTGCTGCTCTACATCTGGGAGTCCGACCGGTACGGCATGTCCATCGCCTCCTGGCAGATGGCGCTCCCGCTGGTCGTCATGGGCGCGGGGATGGGCCTCATCGTGGCGCCGCTGACGGACGCGGTGCTGTCGGAGGTCCCGCGCGAGCACTCGGGTTCGGCGTCGGGCCTGATCAACACCGTGCAGCAGATGGGCAACGCCCTCGGCCTCGGGCTGGTCTCGGTTCTCTTCTACGGGCAGATCAGCGACCGGCTGACCCCGGCCCAGGTGGGCCCCGCCTTCGTGAACGCCTTCCAGTACGCGCTCGGCTGGGTCGCGGCGGTGCTGGTGGTGATCTTCCTGCTGATGTTCGCGCTGCCCAAGCGGCCGGCGCAGCATGTGGAGGGCGCGGAGACCGAGCCCCTCGCGGAGGGGCGGGAGCCGCAACTCGTCGGCTGACCTGGAGGTCATGGCTTTGAAGGGGCTCGGCACCGCGGGTGCCGGGCCCTTTTCTGTTGGGCGCCGGGCGCCGGGCGCCGGGCGCCGGCTGCTGGGAGTTTCTGTTGTGCGCCGCCGCCCTGCTCTCCGCGTCGCCCTGCCCTCTGCGCCGCCCTGCTCTCCGCGTCGCTCTGCCGCCTTGTCGGCCCCTTGAGATCCAAAGTCCGTTCATGCCCGGATCGCGCCCGAACCTGTTTACTTTCTGGAAATCCGGGCATAGTCTGCGTTTGAAACCACAGGTTCGGGCATCGGTCGGAGGCGAACGGACATGTACGCACCGGAGCGGCAGCAGGAGATCCTCCGGCTCGCCCGTGACGGCGGCCGGGTGGACGTCCTCTCCCTGGCGGAAGAGTTCCAGGTCACCGCGGAGACCATCCGGCGGGACCTGAAGACCCTGGACCGCGCGGGTCTCGTACGCCGTGTGCACGGTGGTGCGATACCGGCCGGGCGGCTGGACTTCGAACCCGACCTCGCCGAGCGCGAGTCCACCGCGGCCGACCAGAAGGACCGCATCGCCGAGGCCGCTGTCGCCGAGCTGCCGACCGACGGCACGGTGATCCTGGACGCGGGCTCGACGGTCGCCCGGCTGGCCGGCGCGCTGCCTCTGGAGGCGACGCTCACCGTCGTCACCCACAGCCTGCCGATCGCGGCCCGCCTCGCGGACCACCCCGGCATCCAACTCCATCTCGTCGGGGGGCGCGTACGCCATCGCACGCGCGCCGCCGTGGACGCCTGGGCGCTCCGCGCGTACGGCGAGATCCGCGCCGATGTCCTCTTCATCGCCGCCAACGGCTTCTCCGCCGACTACGGACTGACCACCCCCGACCTCGCCGAGGCCGCCGTCAAGCGCGCGACCATGCACGCCGCGCGCCGCGTGGTGCTGCTCGCCGACTCCTCCAAGAGCGGCCAGGAACACTTCGCCCGGTTCGGCGACCTGGGCGACGTCGACCTGCTCATCACCGACCGCGGGTTGAGCCCCGAAGACTCCGCCGCCATCGAACGCGGCGGCACCGAAGTGCTGTGTGTATAGCGAGAAGTGAGGGAAGCGCCGTGCGTAGAAGCGCTGTGCGTAGAGCGACGCACTGTGTGCAGAGCGACGCACTGGGCGATGCACTGGGCGACGCGCTGTGCGTATGGCGCGGCAAGCGGCACGAAGGCGCCGCGTTGGCAGAGCAGAACGTGGCACGCGAGTGCCGAGCTGTGAGAGCGACACGCGGCACGAGAGCGCCGCGTGGTGAAGCGGCACGGAAGTGCTGTGTGTTGAGAAACGAGTGCGCATGATCCTCACCGTCACCCCCAACCCCTCCCTCGACCGTACGTACGAGGTCCCGTCGCTCGACCGCGGCGAGGTCATCCGGGCCACCGGCGAACGCATGGACCCGGGCGGCAAGGGCGTGAACGTCTCGCGCGCGGTCGCCGCCGCCGGTCAGCGCACGGTCGCCGTCCTGCCCCTGGGTGGTGCGCCCGGCGCACTCGTCGCCGACCTGCTCGACGCGCAGGGCATCGAGGTCGCGCCGGTGCCGATCGCCGGAGCCACCCGCTCGAACATCTCGGTCGCCGAACCCGACGGAACCCTCACAAAGATCAACGCCCCCGGCCCCGAACTCTCCGCCGAGGAGGCCGAACTCCTCCTGGAGACCGTCCGACAGCAGTATCGTTCCGGCGACACCGACTGGATCACCTGCTGCGGCAGCCTGCCGCGCGGGCTCGCGCCGTCGTGGTACGCCGACCTCGTCGCGCGGGCGCACGCGGCGGGCGCCCGGATCGCACTGGACACCTCCGGCCCGGCGCTGCTCGCCGCGCTGCGCGAGCGGCCCGACGTGGTGAAGCCCAACGCCGAGGAGCTCGCGGAAGCCGTCGGGCGCCCCCTCGCGACGGTGGGCGACGCGGTGAAGGCGGCCGAGGAGTTGCGCGAGCTGGGCGCGCGCGCCGTGCTCGCGAGCCTCGGCGCGGACGGGCAGTTGCTCGTGGACGACGCGGGCGCCTGGTTCGGCAGCGCGCGCGTGGTCGCCGTACGCAGCAACGTGGGCGCCGGCGACTCCTCGCTCGCCGGCTTCCTGATCGCCGGCGGCCACGGCCCCGCCGCCCTCGCCTCCGCCGTCGCCCACGGCGCCGCGGCCGTCCAACTCCCCGGCAGCGTGATGCCGGGTCCGGCCGACCTCGAACCCTCCGCGGTGACGGTCACATCGGAGGTCCCGCTGGACCGCGCACTGACGGAGCCTGTGTCATGAACGCCGACTCACTGTGCTGTAGCGCGCGCGGACCGCTTCTGTACGGCGCCGGGCGCGGGTCAATTCGGCACGGCGGGCGCGGATTTGGCCCGCACGGCGTGCGCGTATCGCTTACTCAGGGTGTGCGTGGATCGCTTACGCAGGGCGTGCGTGGATCGCTTCCCGCCGACGTGCGCGCCGCGCACGCCGGATCGCGCACGGGCCTTGCGGGCGTTGCGGATCGTCCGGGCCTTGCAGGTCTCGCGGGTCGTGCAGGCCTTGCTGGTCGTCCGGGCCTTGCAGGTCGTCCGGGCCTTGCAGGTCGTGCAGGTCTTGCGGGCCTCGTGGGCCTCGCGGGCCGTGCACGTTTGGTGGGCCGTGCAGGTTTGGTGGGTCCGGAGGCCCGTCAGGCGGCACGTCGGCCCCGTACGCCCCCCGAACCGGCCCTGACGTGGCGGGGGCTCCCCTTCCCCGCCGCAGCCATAGGGCGACTGGCTCTCCCCGATCCGGTTGCCGAGGAGAGGCGGGGTTTCCCCGGCCCCGCCTCTCCCACCCGCCTCACCACCCCCCTCACCTCTGCCCCCTCTTCCCCCTCTGGCCCGCCGGAGGGCAACACCCCCGTCCCCACCCACGCCCACAACTCCCCACGGGCGATACGCGAGCGAAGGAGCCCGCGATGAGCGAGATGATCACCGCGGACCTGGTCGACCTCGACCTGTCCGCCGATACGAAGGAAGCGGCGGCGCGCGCCCTCGCCGAGCGCATGGTCGCCCTGGGCCGGGTGACCGACCTCGACGGCTTCCTCGCCGACGTGGCCGCCCGCGAGGCCCAGATGCCGACCGGACTGGACGGCGGCATCGGCATCCCGCACTGCCGAAGCGAACACGTCACCGAGCCGACGCTCGCGTTCGGACGCAGCGCGGCCGGGATCGACTTCGGCGCGCCCGACGGGCCTGCCGACCTGATCTTCCTGATCGCAGCCCCGGCCGGAGCGGACGACGCCCACCTCACGATCCTGTCGTCCCTGGCCCGCCAGCTGATGAATGCAGAGTTCACGTCCGCGCTGCGGTCCGTGGACGACGCGACGGCCGCGGCGGCGCTCATCCGCGGGGAGGAGCCCCCGGCGGCCGCTGCCGCCCCCGAAGACTCCGCGACGGTGTCGAACGCGGCGGCCTCCGCCGACACCGCCGCGGACGGCAAGGCCCCGGTGCCGGGCGCGACCGTCGATGACGGACCCGCCCCGGCGCCGGGCGCCACCGACACCGCCACCGACACGGAGGGCGGGCAGCCGTTCCGTATCGTCGCCGTCACCTCATGCCCCACCGGCATCGCACACACCTACATGGCGGCCGAGTCGCTGGAGAACGCGGGCCGCGAGGCGGGCGTCGAGGTGGTCGTCGAGACGCAGGGCTCGGCCGGTTTCACCCGGCTCGACCCGGCGGTCGTCGCGGCGGCGGACGGCGTGATCTTCGCGCACGACGTTCCCGTCCGGAACAAGGACCGCTTCGCCGGGAAGCCGACCGTCGACGTCGGTGTGAAGGCGGGCATCAACAAGCCCGCCAAACTGATCGCCGAGGTGCGCGCCAAGGCCGCGCGCGGCGAGGTCAGCGCGGGTTCCGCGCCCGGTACGCCGGTGGAACGCGCCGGTGACTCCGGCGAGGGCTACGGCACCAAGCTCCGCAAGTGGCTGATGTCCGGCGTGAGTTACATGGTCCCGTTCGTCGCGGCGGGCGGTCTGCTGATCGCCCTCGGCTTCGCGATCGGCGGATACAAGATCAACAAGGCGCCGTCGGTCATGGACCACTTCCTGTGGACCCAGGCGGACAGCTGGGGCGCGCTGTTCTTCCAGATCGGCGTCGTCTCCTTCGGCTTCCTCGTCCCGGTCCTGGCCGGCTATATCGCCTACGGCATGGCGGACCGGCCAGGTCTCGTGCCGGGCTTCGTCGGCGGCGCGATCTCCCTCACCATCAACGCGGGCTTCCTCGGCGGTCTGGCCGCGGGTCTCATCGCCGGTGGTGTGGTGATCGGGATCCAGAAAGTCAAGATCCCGGCGGCCTTGCGCGGCATCATGCCGGTGGTGGTGATCCCACTGATCTCCGCGGCGATCGTCGGGTTCCTGATGTTCGTGGTGATCGGCAAGCCCATCGCCTCCGCCCAGAAGGGCATGACCGACTGGCTCAACGGCCTCACCGGCACCAACGCCGTCCTCCTCGGCGCCCTGCTCGGCCTGATGATGTGCTTCGACCTCGGCGGCCCGGTCAACAAGGTCGCGTACACCTTCGCCACCGCCGGCATCGCGGTAGCGAGCCCCAGCGACTCGGCGATGAAGATCATGGCGGCTGTGATGGCGGCGGGCATGGTCCCGCCCCTGGCCATGGCCCTGGCGACGACCGTACGCGGCAAGCTGTTCACCCAGACCGAACGCGAGAACGGCAAGGCCGCCTGGGTGCTGGGCGCCTCCTTCATCTCGGAGGGCGCGATCCCGTTCGCGGCGGCCGACCCGCTGCGCGTCATCCCCTCCGCCATGGTGGGCGGCGCGGTCACCGGCTCCCTTTCGATGCTCTTCGGTGCCACGCTGCGCGCCCCGCACGGCGGCATCTTCGTGGTCCCGCTGATCGGCAACCCGTTCCTCTACCTGATCGCCATCGCCGCGGGCGTCTGCGTCACCACGGCTCTGGTCGTCCTCCTGAAGGGCCTGCGCAAGCAGACGCCCGAGGGCGCCACCGCGGGGGGCGCCGGCGCTCCGATATCGGCCAAGGCCGAGCCTAAGGAGCCCATCGCGGCCTGAACGTCCAACTGACTGCCCCTTTAGGGCACCTGTGAGTCGTTCACCGCATCTGCGAGATGCGTCACGGTCCGGGACCAAAGTCCCGGACCGTGGTGTCTACTGGACCGCATGCCTGAGCACGTGTCGATCATCCAGCTGATAGGCGTGGCCGTCCTCGCCCTGGCGACCGTCGTCTGGGTCGTCGGCCTGGTCCGCCTCCTGCGCCGTGACCGCTTCGAGGTCGCGGTGTGGCGTCACGGCGACACGCTCCGGGCCATCCCCCGCCAGCGCCGGTCCGGCCCCGTCGCGGAGTCCGTCGAACTCACTCCCGACGAACGCGCCGCCTTCGCAGGCCTGGTCCGCCAGTTCAGCGACAGTCGCAAGTAGGGGCGCCCGCTGCCGTGGTGCCCGGCGGGGCGGCCGGTGCAAGGTGACGTGCGCGAGCGCACGCAACGCCCCACGCCCGAGGCGCGCGCGAGGCTACGTGCGCCGTGAGGCCTCCAAGGTCCCGGGTCCCGCGCCGGAGCGGGCGCGAGGCGGCTTGCCCGGCGCGCGCGCAACGTCCCGTGTCCGGGCGCGCGCGAAGCCGTGTGCGCCCAGCGTCAGCCGAGTCGCGCCGCGCGCCGTTCCATCGCATCGCGCGCCGCGTCCTCCGTCGTGTACACCTCGCACATGTGGCGCCGGTCCGGCGTCGCCGTGTGCTCGGCCTCCCACAGGGAGATCTCCTGCCCGTCGCGCAGCAGGAAGGCGTGCTCGTAGAGCGAGAAGCACAGCCCCGCCTGCCCGGCGCGGCAGGGGCGCCCGAAGGCCTGGGTGATCTGATGGGCGAACGCCTCGCGCAGCAGCAGCGACGTGAGCTCCGCCCCCGGCCGGTCCGGGTTCTCCGCCCGTCGCAGGAGCCGACGCGCGTGGTCCGCCGAGTCGTCGGGCACGTACGCGTGCCGCGGCTCGGGGATCGGCGACAGCTGCACGAGCACGGGCAGTTCGAAGTCCGGGGTGTCCGCCGGCAGCGGCAGCCGGGCCGTGGCGGCGCGCAACTCCTCCTCGTCGACATACACCTCGTGCTGGGGTTCGCTGCCGGGCGCCGTGTTGTGCACGAGCTCCCAGAGCGTGACCGCCGAGCCGTCGGCGAGCAGCCACGTGTGCCGGTACGTCTCCCGGTGCAGCCCCGCGCTGTGGTGCGCGGAGTGCAGCGAACTGTCGTGCGCCAGCGCGCAGTCGAGCCGCCGTATGGTCTCGTCGGGCAGTTCGAAGGAGTTCAGGGCGCGACCGAGGAGTCGCGCGAGATGCTCCTCCGGAGACTCGGGCGACTCGGGTGGTTCGTACGCTGCTGTCTCGTACGGAACGCTCAAGGTTTCTCCCGGCGTTGCTGCATGTCACCTTGTGGGTGCATACCGTAGCCCCTCGGTCGGACATCATGTCCGCGAACCGAGAAAACGTACGGAGGGAAAACGGGCGGGCCGCGCGGCAAGTTCCCACGCGGCCCGCCCGGCCGTCAAAAGACCCTCGTCAGACGGCACTTCCCGCGGTCCACGCGCTCCACGACATGTTCCAACCGTTGAGCCCGTTGTCCGGCGCGACCGTCTTGTCGGGCGAGTTCTTGACCGTCACGACGTCCCCGATGAGGGAGTCGTCGTAGAACCACTTGGCGGTCGTGTCCCCCTGCGCGCTCTGCACATCGGCCAGCCCCACACAGCCGTGGCTGGTGCCCTGCCGGCCGAAGGGCGGATTCCCGCGGTTGTACCAGTAGTTGCCATGGATGAACGTCCCCGAGGACGTCAGCCGCATCGCGTGCGGTACATCCGGGATGTCGTACTCGCCGCCGTAACCGACCGTCGAGCCGTTCATCCGCGTCTGGACGAACTTCTCCGAGATCACCATCTGCCCGTTGTACGTGGTGTGCTGCGGGCTGCCCGCCGAGATCGGAACCGACTTGAGGGTCTTGCCGTCCCGCACGACCGTCATGGTCTGCGTGTCGACGTCGACCGTGGAGACCTGGGAGCGCCCGATGGTGAAGGTGACGGACTTCTTCTGCACCCCGTACACGCCGTTCGCGCCCTCGACTCCGTCCAGGTCGATCTTCATCGTCACCTTGGAGCCGGCCTTCCAGTACTCCGCGGGCCGGAAATCGAGCCGCTGCGCCCCGAACCAGTGCCCCACCACCTGCTGCCCGCTGCTGGAGCTGACGGTGATGTGTGACTGCACGGCCTTCTTGTTGCTGATCACCTTGTCGAAGTTGAAGGAGACCGGCATGCCGACGCCGACGGTGGATCCGTTGTCGGGCGTGTACGTGCCGATGAAGCTGTTGCTGGAAGCGACCGTCGAGAAGATGGAGTTCGCCGCTGAGGTCCGCCCGTTCGCGTCCTTCGCCGTGACTGATATCTGGTACTTCGTACCCCGCTCCAGCTGCTCCTTCGGCTTCCAGGAGCTGCCGTTCGCCGATATCGCCCCGGGTACGGCCGTGCCGGTCCCGGCCACCGTCATCTTCACGTCGGTCAGTCTGCCGTCGCTGACCTTCACCCCGGTCGCGTTGATGGACGCGCCCGTCGAACCGTCCTTGGCCGAGATGACGATCTTTGCCGTGGACGTCTTGGTGGCGTTCTTGCCGTCCTTGCCGCTGTTGCTGTCGGCGTTGGCGTTGCCACCGCAGGCGGTGAGGGTGAGGGCGCCGACCATCAGGGCGGCACAGGCCCCCAGTGCGCGCCGCGCTGTTGTGTTCGGCGTTGTCACGGGCTGCTCCCAGTTCTTGTGATGTGCGTGATCCGCTCCAGTGCGGAGAAAGAGCGAGCCGAGGCGGGGAGGGTTCCCTCGGCCCTCTCCGAACGCCATCACGTGACAGAACCGGGACAATCGCCCAACTAGCGCCCTCCGTAGAGCTTCTCGTACGACGGCCACGCTCCGCCGGGGCCGTCCACCGACTTCGCCGCCCGCACCGCCCGAACGATCGCGCGCGTCACCAGATCTGCTCCGGCCGCGAGGACCTCGTTGAGCGCGAGCGGGTTCTCGGTGGCGAGAGCCCGGGCTCCCGTGGCCAGCGCGAACACCGTGTCCCCGTCGTTCAGCAGATGTACCGGCCGCACGGCGCGCGCGATGCCGTCGTGCGCCGTGCCCGCAAGCTTTTGGGCCTGCGCGCGCGTCAGATCGGCGTCCGTGGCGACGACGGCGAGCGTGGTGTTCAGCGGGGTAGGCGCGTTCTTCGCCGCCGCCTCGGCGAGCCGCCGCTGCGCCGCCTCATGCACCTCGGCCGACGGGAGCGTCGTACGCCCCCGCAGCAACTCCCCGTACAGCGCCCCCGTTTCCGGTTCCACCGCCGAACCCGCCGCGTTGGCCACCACCAGCGCCGCCACCGTGATGCCGGACTCCAGCACGGCGCTCGCTGTTCCGACCCCGCCCTTGATGCGTCCGACCGCCGCCCCCGTCCCGGCCCCCACGCACCCCTCGCGCACCGGCGCGCCCGGCTCACTCGCGTCGGCGGCCTCGACCGCGGCCCGCCCCATGGCCGCGTCCGGCCTGGCGCGGAAATCGCCGCCGCGGCCCAGGTCGAAGACGCACGCGGCGGGCACGACCGGCACGACGTGCGCCGGGTCGGGACCCACCCGCACCCCGCGCCCCCGCTCCTCCAGCCAGGACATCACGCCCGACGCCGAGTCCAGCCCGTAGGCGCTGCCGCCGGTCAGCACGACCGCCTCGATCCTCTGGACGAGGTTGCGTGGATCCAGCGCGTCGGTCTCCTTGGTGCCGGGGCCCCCGCCGCGTACATCCACCGCCGCGATCGCGCCGCCCTGAGGGGCGAGCACCACCGTGGTGCCGGTGAGCCAACCGTCACCGGTACGCGTCGCGTGTCCCACCCGCAGCCCCGCGACATCTGTCAGAGCGTCAACTGTCATGCGCCCATTGTCCTGGGCCGCGGACTTCAAGGGCCGCACGCCTCAGCGGCCGCACAGTTCCGAGGACACTCGCGCACACGGCGCACACGGCGCACACGGCGCACACGGCGGCCCGGGCGTACGGCGAGCACGTGGCCGGCGAGGGCGCACTGCTCCGGCCTAGCGCCCACGGGCCTGAATGCGCCCGGGCCGAATGCCCCCGCCTAACCGGCCCCCGCCCCGTCCCTCGCCACCATCCGCGTCGTCAACGTCACCCCCACCGCCACTGCCAGCGCGGAGACGATGCCGGCCGCGAGCACCGCCCAGTCGCCCAGGAAGGTGCACAGGATGACCAGCAACGCCGTCGTCGGCAGGACGAGCTGCTGCGCGATGCCCACCTTGAAATGGCGGGAGTGCAGCGCCCACACGGTGAGGAGGTACAGCGCCGTCGGCAGCGTCACCGCGGCGGACGCTTCGAGCGTCGAGACGTGCGCCTTGCCGACCGCCTGCTCGACCGCGATCTCCAGACCGGCACCGATCGCGGCCGCCGACGCGAAGATCAGGTAGTGGCCGTACCCCCACAGGAATGCCTGGCCGTTGGACCGCAGATGCCCGTGGATCGGCACCACGAAGTAGATCCACCACGCGGAGAAGACGATCAGCAGGCCGCCCGCGGCGATCGGCAGCAGCTCGCCCAGCGCGTCGTGTTCGTCCACGCCCGACTTCACGGCGACCGTGGCCGCGGCGATCGTCTCGCCCAGCACGATGATCGTGAACAGGCCGTACCGCTCGGAGATGTGATGCGGATGCCAGGACGTGGTGCAGTCCTTCTCCGCGTATACAGGGACGCACAGTTCCGCGATGGCCATCACCAGGAACACCCAGGGGCGGCCGGACTCCGGCAGGAACAGCAGCCCCAGCCAGCCGACCTGGCACAGCAGCACGCCGCCCGCGTACCGCAGTGCCATGGTTCTCTCGGCCCCCTCGGTGGACCACGCCACGCGCAGCCACTGCGCGATCATCGCGAACCGCATGATCGCGTACCCGAGCCAGACGACCAGGAACTCGTGGCTCTCGAACGCGCGTGACACCCCGGCCGCGAGCACCAGGACGCCGGCGATCTGCACCAGCGTGACGACCCGGTAGAGCGCGTCGTCGTTGTCGTACGCCGAGGCGAACCAGGTGAAGTTCATCCAGGCCCACCAGATCGCGAAGAAGATCATCGCGTAGTTGAGGATGCCTTCTCCCGCGTGCCCCTCGGCCAAGGAATGCACCAGCTGGACGCCCGCCTGGGCGATGGCCACGACGAAACACAGGTCGAAGAAGAGCTCCAGCGGCGACGCGACGCGGTGCGCCTCGTCGCGGCCGCGGGCGGTCATTCTGCGTAGCGGGCCACGGCCGGCGGGCCGTGGCGTCGCGGCGGGCTCGGAAGTCGAACTGGACGTCATACGGCCAAGCACAGCAGAAAAGTCCCGGAAATTCTTGTGAATGCGTTCACAAGCGGACTTGGGTCCAAGGTCCTGAAGAGATGACCAGGTCAGACGCGCCAAGGGGAGTCGAGCCCGCCGGTCAGCGGGACCTTCGGTCTCCGATCGGGGTCCAATGCGGCCCGTCAGCCGCTCGTCACGGGCGTGCAGTGGATGCGAAGCGACAGGACGGCCCGCCACCCCCTCGACGTACCCTGGAGGCATGAGTACCGCCCCCGCCTCCGAACCGCGCGATCCGAAGTCGGCGCTGGTCTTCGACGATCCGCTGAGCCAGCAGTCCTCGGACGACACGGACCGGGGGTGGGGAGAGCGGGCCGACAACGGCAGCGACAGCGCGGCTGACCTGAAGCGCTTCCTCGACGAGAAGCCGCCCCACCACATCTGAGCCCGGCGCCCGAGCGTCAAGGCATGGCCGCTGAGCGTCCGAGCCCGACGCCCGAGCCGCAGGGCCCGGCTGCCGAAGGTCAGACTCCGGCTCCCGATCATCCGGGCGTTGCCGTCGAGCGTCCGAGCCCGGCCTCCGAGTCCCTGAGCCCAGGTCCGGGCCCTGGCCGCTAGTTCTCGTGGTGCCCCGAACCGCGCTGCGCCACCAGGGCGTCGCGGATCTCCTTCAGTACCTCCAGCTCGGTCACCTCGATGATCTCGTGCGTGCCCTCCTTCGCCTTCCGGCGGGCTTCCAATCGCGCCAGGTACTTGGACATCGGCAGGACCATCAGGAAGTACACGACGGCCGCGGTGATCACGAAGGTGAGCGTCGCGCCCAGCACCGAGCCCCACATGATCCTGATGCCCGTCGCGGTCTCCCCGCTGCCCTTGCAGGGATCCTTGAGACAGGAGCTGTAGCTGTCGAGGTTCTGTGTGCCGATCGCACCCACCATCGGGTTGATGACGCCCTTCACCACTGAGTTGACGATGTTGGTGAAGGCCGCGCCGATGACCACCGCGACGGCCAGATCGACGACGTTGCCACGCATCAGAAAGGCCTTGAAGCCTTCCCAGACGCCGGGTTGCTTCTTCTCGCTCACCAAGAGGCCCCTCCGCACAAGTTGTGGAACAAACAGCTCCGCAACCTACGACAGGGCGTGCCGGGCCTGCCCAATGGGGTAGCTCGATCGAAGGACTTGACACCGAATCTTCATTCAGCACAGCGTCACCGCCAGCCGCGAGGTGGCGTTCGCGCCGGCCAGTCGTACCGCCGTCGCCCGCGGGACAGCGAGAACGATCAGCGCCCCGGTCTCCGTGGCGCCGGCGTCGGGCACCTCGGAGACCCGCGCCCCGGTAGCGACCACGCGAGCCCCGCCGTCGGTGTCGGCCGCGACGACGTCGACCCGGTCACCCGGCCGCAGCAAGCGCACTGTGGCGCCGTCAGAGATCCGCACCGGCGCCGTCACCATCTCGACCGCGTGCCGCTCGTGTGCGGACGCGGACGCGGCCGTGGTGGCGGGCGTCGGGTGGCCTCGTGTCCGCCCGGCGTCACGTGGCCCCGCCCCCACCAGGGCCGCCGCCGTGACCGCGAGCCCCGCGGCCACGGCCCGCCTCCGGTGCCGTACGAGACGGCGTAGCTGATATCGCCCGCCCCGCACGCGTACGGGAGCGAAGTGAGGCACCTCGCATGTGGGAGGTGCCTCCGCGCCTGGCGGACGTACAAGAGGGGAGAGCTGAGCCATGGTGACCACCACCTGCGACGAGAGATCGGCTTGCGATCCCACGATGAGGCGTCGCGGCGAAGCCCGCTGGAGCTCGTGGACTACCCACGAGTTGTGGAAAACTCCCTCACCCGAACGGGACGTTCCGCGCCCACGTCCGTGCCCCGCGTCCGCACGTCAGGTCCGTGCCCCGCGTCCGCACGTCAGGTCCGTGCCCCAGGTCCGGCCGTACCCCTGTGAGCGGTGCTAGGGGAGTGTGAATCCCGGATCCATCCCACCGAGCGCCGTCGTGCACAGACAGTCCCGCGTCTCGTTGCCCGGCAGCCCAGCGACCGCGTCGAAGAGCACGCCGCGCAGCCGGTCCACGTTCGCCGCGAACACCTTCAGTACCTCGTCGTGCGAGACGCCCTCGCCGGTCTCGGCCCCCGCGTCGAGGTCGGTGACGAGGGTCAGCGAGGTGTAGCAGAGCTCCAGTTCGCGGGCGAGCGCGGCCTCGGGGTGGCCGGTCATGCCCACCACCGACCAGCCCTGGGCCTGATGCCAGAGTGATTCGGCACGGGTGGAGAATCGCGGCCCCTCGATCACGACGAGCGCGCCGCCGTCCACCGGTTCCCAGTCGCGCCCGCGCGCCGCGTCGAGGGCGACCTTGCGCCCGACGGGGCAGTACGGGTCGGCCAGTGACACATGCACCACGTTCGGCACCGTGCCGCCCGGCAGTGGCAGCCCGTCGAAGTAGGACTGCGTCCGCGACTTCGTGCGGTCGACCATCTGGTCCGGCACGAGAAGCGTCCCCGGACCGTACTCCGGGCGCAGCCCGCCCACCGCGCAGGGGCCGAGGATCTGACGCGCGCCGACGGAGCGCAGCGCCCACAGATTGGCCCGGTAGTTGATGCGGTGCGGTGGCAGGTGGTGGCCGCGGCCGTGGCGGGGGAGGAAGGCGACCCGCCGGCCGGCGATCTCGCCCAGGAACAGGGAGTCGCTCGGCGGCCCGTAGGGGGTGTCGACCTGTATCTCGGTGACGTCGTCGAGGAAGGAGTAGAAGCCCGAGCCGCCGATGACGCCGATCTCGGCCCTGGCCGTCGTCTGTTCCCCATCGGGGCTCCGTGGATTCTCCGTGTTCGCCATGGACCGCACCCTAGCCGGGCCGGGGAACACCGAAGACCCTGCCGTCGGATGGGGAACACCGAAGACCCTGCCGTCGGATGACGGCAGGGTCCGGTAAGAACGGGTCCTACGAAGACTTACGCGGCGGAGCTGCTGGACGAGCCGGTGCCCGACGACTTCGAGGCCGAGGACGTCGAGGACGTCGAGGGCTTCGAGTCCGAGGACGGAGAAGAGGTGGACGGCTTCGACGCCGGCGAGCTGCTCGACGAGGAGCCGCGGCTGTCGTTGCGGTAGAAGCCCGAGCCCTTGAAGACAATGCCGACGGCGGAGAACACCTTCTTCAGGCGGCCACTGCAGTTGGGGCACTCGGTCAGGGCATCGTCGGTGAACTTCTGCACCGCCTCAAGGCCATCGCCGCACTCGGTGCACTGGTACTGGTAGGTCGGCACTTGTCTTCCTCCTGGCACTCTCACTCAATGAGTGCTAACGACGATCCATAGTGACGTATTCCGCGAGATCAGTCCACTGTCACCGGCACTCGGTGACCGACGCCACGTGCGACCGTCCGGCTCGGGGCCCGTGTGACCAGCCGTGAGCGCAGGGCCACCAGGGTCGCCAGAGCCAGTGCCGTACCGGCCAGCGGCACCAGGAAACCGGCGCCGTCCCAGAGTCGGTCCTCCAGCTGTCCGGCGATCGTGACGGCTGCGGCCTGGCCGAGCGCCACCGCGCCGGTCAGCCAGGTGAAGGCCTCGGTGCGGGCGCCCGCCGGGACCAGAGCCTCGACCAGGGTGTAGCCGGTGATCAGGGCCGGAGCGATGCACATGCCGACCAGGAGACCGATCCCGGCGAGCGTGATCACGGAGTGAGCGGCCCACAACCCGGAGGCGGCCAGGGCGAGGGCCGTGTACCCGAGGACGAGACGTCGCTGCGGGGCCACCTTCCAGGCGATGGCGCCGCAGACGATGCCGGAGAGCATGTTGCCCGCGGCGAAGATGCCGTACAGGACGCCGTTCAGGCCGGGCTCGCCGATCGATTCGCTGAACGCGGCGAGCGAGACCTGCATCCCGCCGAAGACGGAGCCGATTCCCAGGAAGGTCACGATCAGAACGCGCACTCCGGGGACCCGCAGCGCGGAAGCGTGCTGCACGCGCGCGTGCCCGGCGGGAGCGACAGTGGGCTGGGTGCTCTTCTGCGCGGCGAACAGCAGGCCGCCTACCAGGGTGAGGCCGGCCTCGGTCAGCAGGCCCGCGGACGGATCCACGGCCGTGCACAGCGCGGTAGCGAGGAGCGGGCCGAACACGAACGTCAGCTCGTCGGTGACGGACTCGAAGGCCGCCGCGGTGGTCATCAGGGGCGAGCCGTGCAGCTTCACGCCCCAGCGGGCGCGCACCATGGGGCCGACCTGCGGCACCGAGGCGCCGGTCGGCACGGCGGCGACGAAAAGTGCCCACAAGGGGGCGTCCGACAGCGCGAGCGCCGTCAAGGAGAGGCCCGACAGGGCGTGCACCAGAACGCCGGGCAGCAGGACGGCCCGCTGCCCGAGGCGGTCGGCGAGGCGCCCCGTGAAGGGTGCGAACAGCGCCATGGAGACACCGGTGGCGGCGGCGACGGCGCCTGCAGCCCCGTACGAGCCGGTGGTGTGCTGCACGAGGAGCACGATGGAAATCGTCAGCATCGCGAACGGCTGGCGTGCGGCGAAGCCGGGAAGCAGGAACGTCCAGGCGCCGCGGGTGCGCAGCAGCTGTCCGTATCCGGGACGGGAGGTGACCGTGGATGCCACGGCCCGTGCCTTTCTGCCACCTGGTAGCGCGCCCGTGCGGGGGCGCCGAGAGCTGTCCTCTTGCGCGGAACTGCGGTAGATACCGGCGCCCACTGCGGGAGAGCGTCACGGCCGCCATACGGTCGCGCCAGCTCTGCGTCAGGCAGAGTTGGTTCGATCAAGGTGTGCCTTCATCGTACAGGGGCCAAGGTGTCGGTGCCTGTGAAAACGAGCACCACGAAAGCATTCGCCTGCGAATGCCCATCGCCACTTAACGTCTCGTTTGCTGTCCCGTTCCATTGCCCGACGTCCCCAGCCAGCTGGCCAGCTTGCCGCCGCGGCCCACCGCGCGGAGCCGCTTCTCCGCCGCGTCCCGGACCGGATCGGTGGCCACCACGAGGAGCTCGTCGCCGCGCCGCAGCACGGTCGTCGGCAGCGGCACGAAGGATGTCCCTTCGCGCACCACGAGCGTGACGGCGGCGCCCGCGGGCAGCCGCAGCTCGGCCACCTCGACGCCGTGCATGCGCGAGGCCTCGGGGATCGCCACGGACAGCAGATGGCCGCGCAACCGCTCCAGGGGCGCCGATTCGATGCCGAGGTCGGCGGCCCCGGGGGTCTCGCCCAGGCGCAGTGTGCGGGCCAGCCAGGGCAGTGTGGGCCCCTGGATGAGGGTGTAGACGACGACCAGGACGAAGACGATGTTGAAGATCCGGCGGCTTTCCGCGACGCCGCTCACCATCGGGATCGTCGCCAGGATGATGGGCACGGCGCCGCGCAGCCCCGCCCAGGACATCAGTGTCTGCTCCTGCCACGGCATGCGGAACGGCAGCAGGCTCAGGACGACGCTCAGTGGTCGCGCCACCATGGTCAGCACCAGGCCGATGACGAGGGCGGGCCAGATGTCGTCGCCCATCTCGTGCGGCGTGACGAGTAGGCCGAGCAGGACGAACATGCCGATCTGGGCGATCCAGCCGAGCCCTTCGGCGAAGCCGCGGGTGGCCGGCCAGTGGGGCAGCTTCGCGTTGCCGAGCAGCATCGAGGCGAGGTAGACGGCGAGGAACCCGCTGCCGTGGGCGAGCGCCCCGGCGGCGTAGGCGACGACCGCGATCGCCATCACCGCGATCGGGTACAGGCCGGAGGCGGGCAGCGCCACGTGCCGCAGTCCGTACGCGCCGAGCCAGCCCACCGCGAGGCCGATGGCCGCGCCGATGGCCAGCTCCAGGGCTATCTCGCCCAGCAGCGTGTACCAGTGCTCCACCGGGCCCGCCGTGGAGAACGCGACGACGAGGATGACCACCGGGGCGTCGTTGAAGCCCGACTCGGCCTCCAGAACACCCGTCACGCGCGCGGGCAGGGGGATTTTCCGCAGTACCGAGAAGACCGCCGCCGCGTCCGTCGAGGACACCACCGCTCCGATGATGAGCGCCTGCCGCCACTCCAGCCCGATCAGATAGTGCGCGCCCGTGGCCGTGATGCCGACGCTCACCGCGACACCGATCAGCGCCAGTGAGGAGGCGGCCGGCAGGACCGGCTTGATCTCCTTCCACTTCGTGCCCAGACCGCCCTCGGCCAGGATCACGACCAGGGCCGCGTACCCGATGACCTGGGTCATTTCGGCATTGTTGAAGTGGACGTTGCCGATCCCGTCCTGGCCCATCGCGACGCCGATACCCAGGTACACGAGCAGGCTGGGGAGCCCGCTGCGCGACGAGATCCGAACCGCTGCCACCGCGATGAGGAGTACGAGCGAGCACACGAGCAGGAGCTGGTTGAGGTGGTGGACAGTCAGCGGCTGTTCCCTTCTCGCCAATCCGGGCACGGGATTCGAGCACGTCGATCCGAACGCCGGACGTTGGTACGTCAGTCCAAGTACTTCGTTACCTTACCTAACTCTTGACGCTTTCTTGACACTCCCGGGGGCAAGATCGAACTCCCGTGCGCTCGGGTACCCGACTCCGCGTCAAGGCGCAGTAGGCCCTGCGCCTATGGTTGCTCCAGCACTCCAGGACCGCCTGCCGCTCGCGTTAGGACAGCAAGGACAGCGATGCCCCCCAACACCACCGCCTCTTCCGGCCAAAAGCCCGGCAAGTCCGGCAGGAAGAAGGGGCGCAAAGCCCGACTGTTCTTGATCGTCCTGGTTCTCGCCATCGTCGGAGGCGTCGCCTTCGGCGCGTACTGGAGCATCAGCACCGTGCGCGCCTCCTTCCCGCAGACCAAGGGCTCCATCACGCTCGACGGCCTGTCGGGGCCGGTCGACGTCAAGCGCGACAGTTACGGGATCCCGCAGATCTACGCCTCGTCCGACGAGGACCTGTTCATGGCCCAGGGCTTCGTCCAGGCGCAGGACCGGTTCTACGAGATGGACGTGCGCCGCCACATGACCTCGGGCCGGCTCTCCGAGATGTTCGGCAAGGGTCAGGTCAAGAACGACGAGTTCCTGCGCACCATGGGCTGGGACCGCGTGGCGAAGAAGGAGTACGACACCAAGCTGTCGGCCTCCACGAAGAAGTACCTCCAGGCGTACGCCAAGGGAGTCAACGCCTACCTGAAGGGCAAGGACGGCAAGGACATCTCCCTGGAGTACGCGGCCCTTGGTTTCACCAACGACTACACGCCCCAGGCGTGGACCCCGGTCGACTCGGTGGCCTGGCTCAAGGCGATGGCCTGGGACCTGCGCGGCAATATGCAGGAAGAGATCGACCGCTCCCTGATGACGAGCCGTCTCGGCCCGAAGCAGATCGCCGACCTGTACCCGGACTACCCGTACAGCCGGAACAAGACGATCGTCCAGGAGGGCCAGTACGACGCGGCCACCCAGACGTACGTGCAGGGCTCCGGCAGCACGACCACGGGGTCCACGACGGGCTCCACGGCGGGCACGGGGCTCGCGGGCAACACGACGGCGCCCAGCAGCCTGCAGAGCCAGCTCTCCGGGCTCTACGACGTCCTCGACAACGTGCCCACGGCCGTCGGCGTGAACGGCAACGGCATCGGCTCCAATTCCTGGGTCGTCTCCGGGAAGTACACGATCACCAATAAACCTCTGCTGGCCAACGACCCGCACCTGTCGGCCTCGCTGCCCTCGGTGTGGTACCAGATGGGCCTGCACTGCACGAGCATCTCCAGCAAGTGCCAGTACGACGTCTCCGGCTACACCTTCGCGGGCATGCCTGGCGTGGTCATCGGTCACAACCAGGACATCGCCTGGGGCATGACCAACTCCGGGGCCGACGTCACCGACCTCTACCTGGAGAAGATCACGGGCGAGGGCTACGAGTACGACAGCAAGGTGCTGCCGTTCACGACCCGCAAGGAAACGATCAAGGTCGCGGGTGGCGTCAGCAAGACGATCGTCGTCCGGGAGACCGAAGACGGGATGCCCCTGCTCTCCGACCGTGACGACGAACTGGTCAAGGTCGGCAAGAAGGCCACCGTCGACAGCGGGGCACCTGACCGCGGCGACGGCTACGCCATCGCGCTGCGCTGGACCGCCCTGGACC
Organism: Streptomyces sp. NPDC058246; assembly: GCF_042881985.1. Classification (NCBI taxonomy): domain Bacteria; kingdom Bacillati; phylum Actinomycetota; class Actinomycetes; order Kitasatosporales; family Streptomycetaceae; genus Streptomyces; species Streptomyces sp. NPDC058246. The sequence goes on from NZ_JBHVWZ010000022.1 coordinate 71,946, forward strand.
CGGGCAACTCCATGGACGCCGTCTTCGAGATCGACAAGGCGTCGGACTGGTCGGAGTTCCGCAAGGCGTCCGCGTCCTTCGACGTGCCCTCCCAGAACCTGGTCTACGCCGACACCAAGGGCCACATCGGCTACCAGCTGCCCGGCAGGATCCCGACCCGCGCCAGCGGCGACGACGGTTCACTCCCGTCACCCGGCTGGGACTCCAAGTACAAGTGGACCGGCTACATCAAGCAGGCCGAGCTGCCCTACGAGTACGACCCCAAGCGCGGCTACATCGTGACCGCCAACCAGGCGGTCGTCGACAAGAGCAAGTACCCCTACACGCTCACCACGGACTGGGGCTACGGCACACGCAGCCAGCGGATCACCGACCTGATCGAGTCGAAGATCAAGGGCGGCGGCAAGATCTCGACCGACGACATGCGCCAGATGCAGCTCGACAACAGCAGCGAGATCGCCAAGCTGATCGTGCCCAAGTTGCTCAAGATCGACGTCAAGGACAAGAACGTCCGCGAGGCGCAGAAGCTCCTGGAGGGCTGGGACTACACCCAGGACTCCGACTCGGCGGCGGCCGCGTACTTCAACGCGACCTGGCGCAACATCCTCAAGCTCGCCTTCGGCAACAAGCTGCCCAAGGAGCTGCGGGTCAAGGGCCAGTGCCTGTGGGTCGACCCCGTCAACACCACCGGTCCCGCGGATGAGGACCAGTCGGTCCGCGAGTGCGGCCAGCGCGAGGCGGACCAGGCGCAGCCGGACGGCGGCGACCGCTGGTTCGAGGTGGTCCGCAACATCATCGACGACGAGAACAACGACTGGTGGCAGTCGCCCAAGACGCGCACCGACCGGGCGACCGACACCCGCGACGAGCTGTTCGGGCGGGCCATGAAGGACGCCCGCTGGGAGCTGACCGCCAAGCTCGGCAAGGACATCGACACCTGGAGCTGGGGCCGGCTGCACCGCCTGTTCCTGAAGAACCAGACCCTGGGCACCGACGGTCCCGCCTTCCTGAAGTACATGCTCAACCGCGGTCCCTGGAAGCTCAGCGGCGGTGAGGCGACGGTCAACGCGACCGGCTGGAACGCGGCGGGCGGCTACGGAGCGGTCTGGGTGCCGTCCATGCGGATGGTCGTCAACCTCGGAGACCTCGACAAGTCCAAGTGGATCAACCTCTCCGGCGCCTCCGGACACGCCTACAGCGCCCACTACACCGACCAGACGGACAAGTGGGCCAAGGGCGAACTGCTGCCATGGGCCTTCTCGGAAAAGGCGGTCGCCGACAAGACGAGCGACACGCTGGTCCTGAAGCCGTGACGCACCGACGGTCCGCCGGGGCCGCGACGATCTGAAGCCGCCCGGTGACAGTGGCCCTCCACGCACGCGTGGAGGGCCACTTCGCCTGTGCGGGACAGGCGTCAGCGGAAGCGGCGCACGCCAGAGGGGGTCACCACCGCGTGGACCGGGCGGTCGTGCGCCTCCTCGGGCACCCGCTCGACGACCTCGGTGTCGTACAGGAGCACCACCAGCGCGGGGTCGGCCCCCGCGCGCTCCAGGCGGGCCAGTACGCGGTCGTACGAGCCCCCGCCGCGCCCCAGGCGCATGCCGCGTGCGTCGACGGCGAGACCGGGCAGCAGGACGGCGTCGGCGTCCAGGACGGCCTCCGGGCCCAGCCGCTCGCCGGCAGGCTCCAAGAGCGCCATCTTTCCGCCGTGTTGGACGCGGACGAGGGAGCCCGCTCCGGTGTACGCCCCCCAGTCCAGGTCGTTGTCCGCCATGAGGACCGGCAGCAGCACGCGCACCCCGCGCGCGCGGAGCGCGTCGAGGAGCGCGAGGGTGCCGGGCTCGCTCCCCACCGAGACGTACGCCGCCACCGTGCGCGCCTGCGCCAGCTCGGGCAGCTCCAGGGCGCGCGTGGCGAGGGCTGCGGCGGTTTCCCGCACGTCATCGGACGTCAACCCTTTTCTCACCATGAGGAATCCTTGTCGCAACATTCGCTTGCCAGACTCAGGTTCACGTCCGAGGTGACTCACAGGTCGCTCCCGTACCCTTCCTAATGCGCTCATATGAGAGCGGATTAACCGGAGCCTCAGATTCAGCACATAGCCACCGGATATGGTTGCGGGCATGACTGAGTCACACCCCAGGATCAGCAAGGCTGTCATTCCCGCAGCAGGCCTCGGCACCCGGTTCCTGCCGGCCACCAAAGCCACTCCCAAGGAGATGCTGCCGGTCGTCGACAAGCCGGCGATTCAGTACGTGGTCGAAGAGGCCGTGTCCGCGGGTCTTGACGACGTCCTGATGATCACCGGCCGCAACAAGCGACCTCTCGAGGACCACTTCGACCGCAACTACGAGCTCGAGTCGGCCCTCCAGAAGAAGGGCGACGCCGACCGGCTCGCCAAGGTCCAGGAGTCCAGCGACCTCGCCACCATGCACTATGTGCGCCAGGGCGACCCCAAGGGCCTCGGACACGCGGTGCTGTGCGCCGCCCCGCACGTCGGTCACGAGCCGTTCGCCGTGCTCCTCGGTGACGACCTGATCGACCCGCGCGACCCCCTGCTGGCCCGCATGGTCGAGGTCCAGGAACAGCACGGCGGCAGCGTCATCGCGCTCATGGAGGTCGCGCCCGAGCAGATCCACCTCTACGGATGTGCCGCCGTCGAGCTCACCGACGAGGATGACCTGGTCAAGGTGACCGGCCTGGTCGAGAAGCCGGACGTCGCGGACGCGCCCAGCAACTACGCGATCATCGGGCGCTACGTCCTCGACCCGCACATCTTCGACATACTGCGCAAGACTGAGCCGGGTCGCGGCGGTGAGATCCAGCTCACAGACGCCCTCCAGCAGCTCGCCGCGGACGAGAAGGTCGGCGGCCCCGTGCACGGCGTCGTCTTCAAGGGCCGCCGTTATGACACCGGGGACCGTGGCGACTATCTGCGTGCCATTGTCAGACTCGCATGCGAACGTGAAGACCTGGGCCCGGACTTCCGGACCTGGCTTCGCAGTTACGTAGCCGAGGAGATGTAGGGATTTTGAGCAGCGCCGCGACCCGCACCACCGGCCAGGATCACCTCTGGTCGGTGGATGACCACCTGGAGGACATCCTCGCGACCGTCCGCCCCCTCGAACCCATCGAGCTGCAACTCCTCGACGCCCAGGGCTGCGTCCTGGTCGAGGACGTCACGGTGCCGGTCTCCCTGCCGCCGTTCGACAACAGCTCGATGGACGGGTACGCGGTCCGGGTCGCCGATGTCGCGGGCGCGAGCGAGGAGTACCCGGCGGTCCTGACGGTCGTCGGCGATGTCGCGGCCGGCCAGGCCGAGCAGCCCCACGTGGGCCCCGGCCAGGCCGCCCGCATCATGACCGGTGCCCCGCTGCCGCCCGGCGCCGAGGCCGTCGTGCCCGTGGAGTGGACCGACGGCGGCCTGGGCGAGGGTCCGGTCTCCGGGATGCGCGCCCACAGCGCGGCTCCCGAGGGCGCCTCCGGGCAGGTGCACGTCCACCGCCCGGCCGAGGCACGCGCGCACGTGCGCGCGATGGGCAGCGATGTGAAGGCAGGTGACCGCGCCCTCGAAGCGGGCACGGTCCTCGGCCCCCCGCAGATCGGCCTGCTGGCCGCGATCGGCCGCGGCACCGTGCGCGTGCGCCCGCGCCCGCGCGTGGTCGTCCTGTCCACCGGCAGCGAACTGGTCCAGCCCGACGAGGAGTTGGGCGCCGGCCAGATCTACGACTCCAACAGCTTCGCCCTGTGCGCCGCGGCCCGCGACGCCGGAGCCATCGCCTACCGCGTGGGCGCGGTCGCCGACGACGCCGAGACGCTCCGCGCCACCATCGAGGACCAGCTCATCCGCGCGGACCTGCTGGTCACGACGGGCGGCGTGAGCGTCGGGGCGTACGACGTCGTCAAGGAGGCGCTGTCCTCGGTCGGCGACGAGGACGAGGCGGGCAGCGGCATCGAGTTCCGCAAGCTCGCCATGCAGCCCGGCAAGCCCCAGGGCTTCGGTTCCATCGGGCCCGACCACACCCCGCTGCTCGCACTCCCGGGCAACCCCGTGTCGTCGTACGTCTCCTTCGAAGTGTTCGTGCGTCCTGCGATCCGCACTCTGATGGGCCTGAAGGACGTCCACCGGCCCACGACCAGGGCGACGCTCAACGCGGACAAGGCACTGACCTCGCCTTCGGGCCGTCGGCAGTTTCTGCGGGGGACGTACGCGGACGGTGAGGTGACGCCGGTCGGCGGCGCCGGATCCCACCTGATCGCGGCCCTCGCGCACGCGGACGCGCTGATCGTCGTCCCCGAGGACGACACGTCGGTCGAGCCCGGCGCCGAGGTCGAAGTGGTCCTCCTGGGCTGAGCGTCCCGGATCGGAAGGAACCTGCTCCGCTGGACGCCTCGAGTTGGCGGTACCGTGTCGCGCACAACAGGCCCACGCGCCGCACCGCGTCGGGCCCTGACCGGGAGCGCCACAGCAGATGACCGTGCCTTCCCGGGGGGAAACCCCCGGAACCCCTGAGCAGGACCGACTGACGCACATCGACGCGGCCGGCGCCGCTCGCATGGTCGATGTGTCCGGGAAGGACGTGACCGCGCGCACCGCCCGCGCCAGCGGCCGCGTCCTGGTCTCACCCCGTGTGGTCGAGCTGCTGCGCGGCGAAGGGGTCCCCAAGGGGGACGCCCTCGCCACCGCGCGCATCGCGGGCATCATGGGTGCCAAGCGCACGCCGGACCTCATCCCGCTCTGCCACCCGCTGTCGGTGTCGGGTGTCAAGATTGATCTGTCGGTCGCGGACGACGCCGTCGAGATCCTCGCCACCGTGAAGACCACCGACCGTACGGGCGTGGAGATGGAGGCCCTCACCGCGGTCAGTGTGGCGGCCCTCACCGTGATCGACATGGTCAAGGCTGTCGACAAGGGGGCGGTCATCACGGACGTAAGGGTGGAAGAGAAGACGGGCGGGAAGTCGGGCGACTGGAGTCGGTCATGACCGCGCCGACGTACCGCGCCCTGGTCGTCACGGCCTCCAACCGGGCCGCCGCGGGTGTCTACGAGGACAAGGGCGGGCCCCTGATCGCCGAGGGGCTCGCGAAGTTCGGCTTCGCCGTGGACGGCCCGCAGGTGGTCCCGGACGGGGACCCGGTGGAGGCCGCCCTGCGCACGGGTGTCGATGCCGGGTACGACGTCATCGTGACCACCGGCGGCACCGGGATCTCGCCCACCGACCGGACGCCCGAGGCGACCCGGCGGGTGCTCGCCCGCGAGGTGCCGGGCATTCCCGAGGCCATCAGGGCGTTCGGGAGAGAGAAGGTGCCGACCGCGGCGCTGTCCCGGGGGCTCGCCGGAGTCGCGGGACGGACGCTGATCGTCAACCTGCCGGGCTCCACCGGCGGCGTGAAGGACGGCCTCGCCGTCCTGGAGCCCCTGCTGATCCATGCCGTCGACCAGATCCGCGGCGGCGACCACCCCAGACCCAGCGGCAGTGGGGGTGCGAGCTGAACAGCCCATCCTGGCCCGTCGAGCTGGTGGACGGCGATGTCGTCCTCCGGCCGATAAAGCTGCGCGACCAGCGGGCCTGGCGCGAGGTCAACCGACGCAACCGGGACTGGCTGCGCCCCTGGGAGGCGACCATTCCGCCGCCCACGCCCAGCGGCCCGATCGCGCACCGGCCGACGTACCGCCAGATGGTCCGGCATCTGCGCGCCGAGGCCAACGCGGGCCGGATGCTGCCCTTCGTGATCGAGTACCAGGGGCGGCTCGTCGGACAGCTGACGGTCGCCGGGATCACCTGGGGCTCGATGTGCTCCGGGCACATCGGCTACTGGGTGGACCAGTCGGTGGCGGGCCGCGGAGTGATGCCGACGGCCGTCGCACTCGTGACCGACCACTGCTTCCGCACCGTAGGACTGCACCGCATCGAAGTCTGCATTCGCCCCGAGAACGGGCCCAGCCGCAGGGTCGTGGAGAAACTCGGATTCCGCGAGGAAGGGCTTCGACCTCGTTATCTCCACATCGACGGCGCCTGGCGCGACCATCTTGTCTTCGCACTCACCGCCGAAGAGGTACCCGAAGGGCTGCTCGGACGCTGGCGCCGGGCGCGCGCCGCGCAGATCCGCTCGGAACAGGTGGGATCGGAACAGGCCGGCTCACAGAACCCGAGCAAGCCGGGCAACGCCGGTAAATGAAATAGGTGTTCGAAATTGATCGGCCGACGATCGCCTCAGGGCATTAAATTCGCGGTCCCGACGGCCTGCTGATCGCATCGGTCACAAAAAAAGCTCGAAATATCAGCCAGATCGTGCGACACACCGGCGCAATTGGCAGATGGCCTCACGCAAACCCCTCTACCGTGTGAGACGTGAGCAGCAGCGGCCTCATCTACGCAGTCATCGTCGGGGCCTGGGCCGCCTACTTGGTGCCGATGTGGCTCCGTAGGCAGGACGAGCTGAACGAAGCCCGTCCGACGGAACGCTTCAGCACCGCCATCCGGCTGCTGTCCGGACGGGCGGGTATGGAGCGCCGATACGCCAAGGACCTGCGGGCGCGCTCCGCCGAAGAGGGGGAGTCCAGCGCCGACCCGGACGGCGTCACCGATTCGGTGGACGTCCGGGCTTTCGCCATGCCTCCGACCCGCCCGCAGGCGCAGGCCCAGCATCGGTCGCAGGTGCAGGAGCGGGTTCAGGCGCCGACCCCGGCGCAGTCGGAGCAGGCGCCCCCTCAGGCGCAGCCCAGACAGGGGGGCGCGTACGAGGTGCCGGGCGCCGCCAGGTCCGTACCGCAGCAATCGGCCAGGCCCGCGCCCCAGGCAGCCAGGTCCGCGCCTCACACAGCCCCCAAGTCCGCTTCGCGCCCTGTGCCGGGTGCACGGCGTGATTCTTCGGCGGAGGCCGCAGCGCGGGCCCGGCGCTCGAAGGTGCTCGCGCGCCGGCGGCGTACGACGGTGATGCTCTTCCTCGCCTTCACGCTCGGCGCGGTCGTGGCGGCCGTGGGTGGGCTCGCGTTCCTGTGGGCGCCCGGCGTACCCGCCGTGATGCTGAGCTCGTACATCGTGTACCTGCGCGCCCAGGAGCGGCGGCGCTTCACGTACACCATGGACCGGCGCAGGGCCGAGGCCGCGGCGAAGCGGCTGCGGGAGCGGCAGCCGCGCCGACGGCCGACCGTCGACCCCGGGGCCGACGAGCCGGACGAGGTCCCAGAGCCGGACACCGACCCCGGTCTGTCCGCGCTCGCGGCCGACCGCCGCGCGCTCGTCGAGCAGACCGATCACGCGGAGTGGGTCGACCAGCAGCGTGAGCGCCAGCGCGGGCCCGGCCAGGGCGACAGCTGGGACCCGGTGCCGGTTCCGCTGCCGACGTACGTGACCGCGCCGGTCGCGCCCCGGGCCACGCCCAGCATCGACCTGGGGGCGCCGGACGCGTGGAGTTCCGCGCGTTCCAGTGTCGCGGAACCGACCGCGCCGGAGGCCGAGTCGACCGCCGAGGAGCAGGCCGACAACGCGGAGGCCGCCGACGACGGCCGGAGCGACGCACGGCGCGCCGCGTCCGCCCGGCGCGCCCGCGAGCGCGGTCGTACGCCGCTCTTCGACCAGTACGAGGACGGGGAACGGCCGCGGGCCGCCAACGAGTGACGGGTATGACGGTGGGGGCTCGGGAGTCCCTGGCTGACCAGCCATGAACGGATTTCCAAGCACCTCGATGAGGATGCTAGAGTTTCACTCGTTGCAAGGGCCTGTGGCGCAGTCCGGTAGCGCACCTCGTTCGCATCGAGGGGGCCAGGGGTTCAAATCCCCTCAGGTCCACGCAGCGACTGTTCTTGAGTTAGCTCGGGGATGGTTGACGGGATCCCGTCCGATCTGATTGATCGGGCGGGATCTTTGGTTTTCCCGGGATGATTGGTCCCTCCGATATCCCGAGTGAGATGGGCAACTTCGCGGCGGCCGGGGCCGGCTGATGGGGTGCGGGCTCCAGCCCGCGGACGGGGCCATGTCGCTGCACCGGCAACTCGTTCCCCGTTTCGGGTCGTTGCCAGCCCGCAGCCCGCAGCCCGCAGCCCGCAGCCCGCAGCCCGCAGCCCGCAGCCCGCAGCCCGCAGCCCGTGTGTGCGTCGCTAGAGCGGCTTGGCGTAGCAGAGGCTCAGGTCGTGGAAGCGGTAGTGGCCGAACTTGGGGCAGGGCTCGTAGCCGCTCGACTTGTAGAGGGCGACCGCTTCGGGCTGCTTGGCGCCGGTTTCCAGGACCATGCGGGTACGGCCGGCTTCCCGGGCGTCGGCCTCCAGGCCGGCGAGGATGCGGCGGGCGAGGCCGAGACCCCGGGCTTCGGGGACCACGTACATCCGCTTGAGCTCGGCGTCGCCGTCCGAGTAGCCCTCGTCGTTCGTGTCCTGGCTGCGCCAGCCGCCCGTTGCGACCGGGCGGTCCCGCTCGTCGTACGCGATCAGGTAGAGACCGAACGGCGGGGCGAACATCGACGCGTCGAGGGGGGTGACGTCACCCTCGTCCTCGTAGCGTTCGGCGTATTCGGCCTGTACCTGGTCGTTGAGCTTGACGGCGTCGGGGTGGTCGAAGGGAACCCGGCGTATTTTCATGCGGTCTACCGTACATCTATGCGTGGATCGGTGGGACTGATCGAATTCGGATCGGCGGTACCGATTAAGTATCGTGCCCGGGTGCTGACTGTGACCTCTGTGAATGTGAACGGGCTCCGGGCCGCGGCGAAGAAGGGCTTCGTGGAGTGGCTCGCGGGGACCTCCGCGGACGTGCTGTGCCTCCAGGAGGTGCGGGCCGAGCCTGGGCAGCTCCCCGAGGAGGTGCGGGCGCCCGAAGGGTGGCACGTCGTGCACGCGCCCGCCGCAGCCAAGGGGCGCGCGGGAGTCTCCCTGTACGCCCGGCGTGAGCCGGATCGCGTGCGCGTCGGATTCGGTTCGCAGGAGTTCGACTCCAGTGGGCGCTACGTAGAGGCGGATCTGCCCGGTGTCACCGTCGCCAGTCTCTATCTGCCTTCCGGTGAGGTCGGGACCGAGCGGCAGGACGAGAAGGAGCGCTTCATGGGGGAGTTCCTCGTCCATCTGAAGGGGCTCAGGGAGCGGGCCGCCGCCGACGGGCGTGAGGTCGTCGTGTGCGGCGACTGGAACATCGCCCATCAGGAAGCCGACCTCAAGAACTGGCGCGGCAACAAGAAGAACTCCGGGTTCCTGCCCGAGGAGCGGGCGTGGATGGGGCAGGTCTTCGACGAGGGCGACGGCGGGTTCGTCGATGTCGTGCGCGCCCTGCATCCTGACGTCGAGGGGCCGTACTCGTGGTGGTCTTACCGCGGGCGGGCCTTCGACAACGACACAGGCTGGCGCATCGACTACCAGGTCGCGACGCCCGGGCTCGCGGGCAAGGCGGTCAAGGGCTTCGTGGAGCGCGCGGCGACGCATGGGGAGCGCTGGTCCGATCATGCGCCGGTGACCGTTGTCTACGACCTGTGATCCGCCCCGTCCGCCCAGCTCGGTGACCTGTTGGCCGGGGGCCTGTGTCGGGTGATCCCGTTGACCGCCCGGCTGCCGGTCTAGGACAGGTGGCCCCGTCGATCCCGTAGGCGGCGGTCCAGGGCCATCGACAGCTCCGCCTCCACCACGCTCTTGGCCAGCGGGCGCAGGCGCTGGAGATCCTCTGTCGTGCGGTCCTCGGTGAGGACGAGAGTGGTGAAGAGTTCGGCGAGCGCGTCCGCGTGATCGCGCACGCGCCGGGCGGCCGTCAGGACGTCCGCGAGCGGGATGCCCTCGCGGACCAGGGCCGCGGAGACGTCGAGCAGGCGACGGCTGATGTGGACGATCTCTCCGCCGTCGGTGCCGAGATAGCCGAGGTCGAGGGCCGCGGCGAGGTTCTCCGGGGTCGCCTGGCCGGCGAAGACGTCGGCCAGTTCCTCGGGGGAGAGGCGGACCGGGGTTTCCTCGGTGGGCTCGCCCAGACCGAGCAGCTCGCCTACGTCGCGGCCGTGGTCGAAGGCCTCGGCCAGCTCGGCGATGCCGTTGAGGGTGTGGCCGCGTTCAAGGAGCGCGGAGATCGTGCGGAGGCGGGCCAGGTGGGTGTCGTCGTACCAGGCGATGCGCCCCTCGCGCCGGGGTGGCGGTATGAGTTTGCGCTCCCGGTAGAACCTCAGGGTGCGCACCGTGATGCCGGCTTCCTTGGCCAGCTCCTCCATCCGGTACTCGCGCCTGCCGGACTCGGGCGCGGCGCCGCGCTCCCGCGCTCTGGTACGAGCGCCGTCGCGCTCTTGGGCGCTCGCGCTCTCATCGCGCGCCCCGCTTGCGCGCCCACGCGCCTCCGCGCCCCGCTTTCCTGATCCCTCGGCCACGTGCGCACCCTACGTCGTACCCTCGGTAACTTTCCCGGTCGCGACCCCTACCCATCAGTACAAGCCTGCTCTACTCTCCCCATTGCGCCAGTGTTCACTGGCAGGGTCGTGCGGCTAGGGAGGCGTCGGGATGACCGAACACGAGCATGTACGAGTGGCGGTGATCGGGTCCGGGTTCGGCGGTCTGGGGGCAGCCGTGCGGCTGCGCCGTGAAGGGGTCACCGACTTCGTCGTCCTGGAGCGGGCCGACAGCGTGGGCGGCACCTGGCGGGACAACAGCTATCCCGGGTGCGCCTGCGACGTACCGTCCCACCTGTACTCGTTCTCGTTCGCGCCCAACCCCGACTGGCCGCGTACCTTCTCCGGGCAGGAACACATCCGCGCGTACCTGGAGCATGTCGCGGACGTCTTCAGGCTGCGGTCGCACCTGCGCTTCAACTCCGAGGTCAAGATGATGACCTGGGACACGGAGAAGCTGCGCTGGGGGATCGAGACCAGCAGTGGGTTCCTCACGGCGGACGTGGTCGTCTCCGCCACCGGGCCGCTGTCCGACCCCAAGATCCCGGACATCCCGGGGATCGACACCTTCCCCGGCAAGGTCTTCCACTCGGCCCGCTGGGACCACGACTACGACCTGCGAGGCAAGCGCGTCGCGATGATCGGCACCGGGGCGTCGGCCATCCAGATCGTGCCCTCGATCCAGCCGGACGTCGCCAGGCTCACGCTCTTCCAGCGCACCCCGCCGTGGGTGATGCCGCGCGTCGACCGGGCCATCACCGGGGCCGAGCGCTGGCTGCACAGGCAGCTGCCGTTCACGACCCAGGCGCGGCGGGGACTCCTGTGGGGCATCCGGGAGTTGCAGGTCCAGGCGTTCACCAAGCGGCCCGACGAGCTCGGCCTGGTCGAGCGGCTGGCCAAGCGGAACATGGCCCGCGCCGTCAAGGACCCGGCCCTGAGGGCCAAGCTGACGCCGGACTACCGGATCGGCTGCAAGCGGATCCTGCTCTCCACCACCTACTACCCGGCGCTCACCCGGCCGAATGTGGACGTCGTGGCCTCCGGGCTCGCCAAGATCGACGGTTCCACCCTCGTCGCCGCCGACGGCAGCACCGCCGAGGTCGACGCGATCGTCTTCGGTACAGGCTTCCACGTCACCGACATGCCGATCGCGGAGCGGGTCGTCGGGGCGGAGGGCAAGACGCTCGCCGAGGCGTGGGGGACCGGCATGAAGTCGCTGCGCGGCGCCACCGCGGCCGGCTTCCCCAACTGGATGACGATCATCGGGCCCAACACCGGTCTCGGGAACTCGTCGATGATCCTGATGATCGAGTCCCAGCTGAACTACATGGCCGACTACGTACGGCAGTTGGACGTGCTCGGGGGGCGCCCGGCTCTCGACGCACGCCCCGGCGCCGTGGACGCCTGGAATCACAAGGTGCAGGAGCGCATGAAGCGCACGGTGTGGAACACCGGCGGGTGCAACAGCTGGTACCTCGACGCCAACGGGGTCAACACCACTATCTGGCCGGGTACGACCAGCGAGTTCCGCACGGCCACGCGACGCGTGGATCTGGGGGAGTACGAAGTGGTGCGCGCGCCGGAGCCGGCACCCGAGTCCGCGCCCCCGTCGCAGACCAAGAACACGCGCAAGAAGAGGGTGGAGGCAGGGGCGTGAGCCGATTGATGCACGTGGCGCACGGGGCGTACGCGCCGCCCGCGCCGGCGCGCGAGCTGACCGCTGTCTCCGCGGACGGCGCGCGTCTGCACGTGGAGGTGCACGGGCCGAAGAACGCGCCCCCGGTCGTCCTGGCGCACGGCTGGACCTGCTCGACCGCCTTCTGGGCGGCGCAGATACGGGATCTCGCGGCCGACCACCGCGTCATCGCGTACGACCAGCGCGGGCACGGGCGCAGTCCCGCCAGCGCGACGTGCACCACGGAGGCGCTCGCCGACGACCTGGAAGCGGTGCTCGCGGCGACGCTGGCGCCGGGTGAGAAGGCCGTGCTCGTGGGGCACTCCATGGGCGGGATGACGCTCATGGCCGCCTCGGCGCGGGCGCGTTTCCGGGAACACGCGGCGGCCGCGCTGTTGTGCAGTACGGGGAGCTCGCGGTTGGTCGCGGAGGCGCGCGTGGTGCCGTTGCGCGCCGGGCGGCTGCGGACTCGTCTCACCAAGTCCGTGCTCGGGTCGCGCGCCCCGCTCGGGCCGGTCACGCCGCTCGCCCTTCGGATCCTCAAGTACGCGACCATGGGCCCCGGTTCGTCGCCCGGCATGGTGGAGGCGTGCGCGCGGATCGTGCACGCCTGCCCGCGCAACGTGCGCCATGCGTGGTCGGTCGTGCTCGATCTGGTCGATCTCGATCACGGCGTACGGGAGTTGAAGGTGCCGACGGCCGTGGTGGTGGGGACGGCGGATCGGTTGACGCCGGTCGTGCACGCACGCGCCCTGGTGGCGGCGCTGCCGAACTGTGTCGGTGTCACCGAGTTGACGGGGCTCGGGCACATGACGCCGGTGGAGGCGCCGGAGCTGGTGACCTCCCGCATACGCGAGCTCGTCGTCACGTACATGGACGGCACCGGGAGTGCAGGGAGCGCGGAGAGCGCGCAAATCAAGGAGGGCGCATGAGCAGGGTGAGTCTGGAAGGGCAGGTCGCGGTGGTCACGGGGGCGGCGCGCGGCGTCGGCGAGCTCCTGGCGCGCAAGCTCTCCGCGCGCGGCGCGAAGGTCGCGCTCGTCGGACTCGAGGCGGACGCGCTCAAGCAGGTGTCGGAGCGGCTGCACAACGAGAGCGACCACTGGTACGCCGACGTGACCGATCACGAGGCGATGGCGCGGGTCGCCGCGGAGGTCAAGCAGCGGTTCGGGAAGGTGGACATCGTCGTCGCGAACGCCGGTGTCGCCAGTGGCGGGCCCTTCGTCGACTCCGATCCCGTCGCCTGGCGGCGGGTGATCGAGGTGAATCTGATCGGGTCGGCCGTCACGGCGCGGGCGTTTCTGCCGGTGCTGATGGAGAGCCGTGGCTATCTGCTGCAGATCGCCTCGCTCGCCGCGATCACGCCGGCTCCGATGATGACCGCGTACTGCGCGTCCAAGTCGGGTGTGGAGGCGTACGCGCACAGCCTGCGCGCCGAGGTCGGCTACAAGGGCGTACGCGTCGGGGTCGGGTATCTGTCGTGGACCGACACGGACATGGTGCGCGGCGCGGACCAGGACGACGTCATGCGCGAGCTGCGGCAGCGGCTGCCGTGGCCGTCCAACAAGACGTATCCGCTGGGGCCGGCCGTCGACCGGATCGTCGCGGGGATCGAGCGGCGGTCGAGCCATGTGTACGCGCAATGGTGGCTGCGAGGGATGCAGGGCGTCCGCGGTTATCTGCCCGGGCTCATCGGGGCGGTCGGGCAGCGGGAGATGCGGCGGTTCGAACCGCGGCTGAGGAGTGTGCGAACGGGGCTCGTCGGGGCCGGTGGGGCGGCCGACGAGCAGGAGCGGCAGGGGACCTCGCCGTGAGCGATCGGCCCTCGCTCACCGTGAGTTACTGATCGAAATGCGTCTTATGTCCCTGCGTGTCAGTCTGGTCGAGGCCCGATCCCCCTCACCCACAACGGGAGTGAATCTCATGGGCATGAAGGACCAGTTCCAGGACAAGGCCGAGCAGATGAAGCAGCAGGCCAAGAAGAAGATGGGCGACGCGAAGGAAGAGACACGCGGGCGTTCCCCGCAGGGTCAGCCTTCGCCGAGCCGGCCTTCTCAGGGTCAGCCTTCTCAGGGCCGGCCTCCGCAGGGGCAGCGCTCGCAGGGCCAGCGTCCGCAGGGTTCGCGTTCGCAGGACCAGCGTTCGCAGAACCACCTGGAGACCGAGCGCGCTCAGCGGGAGGCTCAGGACCGGTTCGATCAGGACTACGACGCCTGATCGTCCCGCGTTCGCTGCACCGGCTTTGCTCGGGATGGGGTGCCCTGTTGGGGGCACCCCATCTCTATGCCCGCACCGGCTAGTTCCTCGGCGGCAGCTTCGGGCGGGTTCCGTCCGGGACGCCCGAGTAGTCCGGTGGGGAGGCGGCCGGGTGGCTGCGGAGGAGGTCCTGGGCCAGTTGGATGGCGTCGTCGAGTTGGGCGTGGCGGCCCTCCGCCCAGTCCAGAGGGGTGCGGAGGATCTCCAAGTCGGGGGTGACGCCGCGGTTTTCGATGGACCAGCCGTAGCCCTCGAACCAGGCCGCGTTCATCGGAACCGTGATCACCGTGCCGTCGCCGAGGCGGTGGCGGCCGGTCATGCCGACGACGCCGCCCCAGGTGCGCTGGCCCACCACCGGGCCCAGCTTCAGCAACTTGAACGCCGCCGTGATCATGTCGCCGTCCGACGAGGTCGCCTCGTCGGCCAGGGCGACGACGGGGCCGCGCGGCGCGTTCGAGGCGTACGACACCGGCTGGGCGTTGCGGGTCAGGTCCCAGCCCAGGATCTTGCGGGTGAGTTTCTCGACGACCAGCTCGCTGATGTGGCCGCCCGCGTTGCCGCGTACGTCGACGATCAGGGCGGGGCGCGAGACCTCCATGCGCAGGTCGCGGTTGAACTGGGCCCAGCCGGAGCCACCCATGTCCGGGATGTGCAGATAGCCGCAACGTCCGTCGCTCAACTCCCGTACGAGCTCACGGCGTTTGGCGACCCAGTCCTGGTAGCGCAACGGCCGCTCGTCGATCAACGGCACCACGGCCACCCGCCTCGACCGGCCCTGGCCCTCCGCCGGGGTGAACGTCAGCTCCACCGTCGTACCGCCAGCGCCCGCCAGTAGCGGATACGGGCCCGTGACCGGGTTCACCGGGCGGCCGTCGACGTGGGTCAGTACCGCGCCCTCGCGGATCCCGGTACCGGCCAGGGGGGAGCGGGCCTTGGAGTCGGAGGAGTCGCCGGGGAGGATCCGCTTGACCATCCAACTGCCGTCGCGGCGGACGAGGTTGGCGCCCAGCAGGCCCTGCCAGCGCTGGTAGTGGGCCGGCCCCTCGTTGCGGCGGGCGGCGGAGACGTACGCGTGCGATGTGCCCAGTTCGCCGAGGACCTCGCGCAGCAGGTCGGCGAACTCGTCGGGAGAGGCGACCCGTTCGACCAGGGGACGGTACTGGTCGAGTACCGCGTCCCAGTCGATGCCGCACATGTGGGGTTCCCAGAAGTACGCGCGGATGATGCGTCCGGCCTCCGCGTACGCCTGACGCCATTCGGCGGGCGGGTCCACCTCGTGGATGATGCGGCGCAGGTCG
This sequence comes from Streptomyces sp. NPDC058246, assembly GCF_042881985.1. NCBI lineage: Bacteria > Bacillati > Actinomycetota > Actinomycetes > Kitasatosporales > Streptomycetaceae > Streptomyces > Streptomyces sp. NPDC058246. Next base: position 87,524 of record NZ_JBHVWZ010000022.1, read on the forward strand.
ATCCAGACGGTCGAGTCGGCGTCACCGGACTCGGTGGAGGGCGTGGCGCGCAGGTCGCCCTCGTCCACGACGACCAGCCGGGAACCGTCGCCGCTCACCGCGAACCAGTCGAGGTGCCCGACGAGTTCGGACTTCTTCGCCTTGGTGATGTTGAAGTACTCGAGGGTGGGGCGGCCGGTGGTGTCGTCCGGGTTCGCGAAGGTCTCGCCGAGCGCGCCCGAGATCGGCCAGCGCAGCCAGACCAGTCCGCCGCCCGCGACCGGGAACAGTGCCGAGTACTTGGAGGCGGTGACCGGGAAGGGGGTGACCCGGCTCTCCAAGCCCTCGACCTCCACGGTCACGCTGCCGTCGGCGGCCTCGTCCTCCACCGGATCCAGGCCTCCGGCGACCGGACGTCCGTCGGGGTTCAGCGCGAAGGGGGAAGGCGTCGCGGACGACAACGGCACCAGATAGGGCCGGCAACCCAGCGGGAAGGACAGATCCCCGGTGTGCACGTCGTACACCGGGTCGAAGCCGCGCCAGGAGAGGAAGGCGAGATAGCGGCCGTCCCGGGTGAACACCGGGTTCTCGTCCTCGAAGCGCCCGTTGGTGACGTCGACGATCAGATGGTCCTCTTGTCCGATCCCGGAGATGCGCGCCATCTTGATCTGGCGCAGCGAGCGGCCGATGCCCGGGTGTGACCAGGTAAGCCAGGCCCCGTCCGGGGAGAAGGCGAGATCCCGTACCGGGCCATTGACCGACCGGATCAGCTCCGTGACCTTGCCTCCCGCAGACTTCGTCCCGGACTCGCCCGCAGACTTGGGCCCGGAGTCGCCGTCAGACTCCGTCCCGGAGTCGCCGTCAGACGCCGTCGCGGACTCGCTCCCGGACTCCGTCCCGGAGTCGCCGTCAGACGCCGTCGCGGACTCGCTCCCGGACTCCGTCCCGGAGACGCCGTCAGACTCCGTCGCGGACTCGCTCCCAGCCCCCGCCGACGACTCGCTCCCGGACTCCGTCCCGGACTCGTCCTCAGAATCCTCGTCCTCCGTCGCGTCGAGCAGCAGCAGCCGCCCGTCGTTCGAGGCGATCGCGAGCCGTTCGCCCTGCGGGTCCGAGACGAGCTCCTGTACGTGGCCCAGCTCGCCGACCGCGAGCCGGCGCGGCTCGCGGTCGCCGCTGGCGCGCGGGAGGTAGGCGATCTCGACGGCGTCCTCGCCCTCGGCGTCCGTGATGTACGCGACCTGGCCGCCCGAGCCGAGCATCTCGGGGAGCCGGACCCGTACCCCCGGGGTGTCGGTGATCGTGCGCGCGGGGCCGTCGCGGTGGGTGAGCCAGTACAGGCTGCCGCGTACGACGACGGCGCTGGCCCGGCCGGTCTCGTCCACGGAGATCGCGTCGACGTTCTGGGTCGCCGGGACCTGGTACGTACGGCGTCCCGCGCGCGGACCGCCCAGGCGTACGTCGATACGGCGGGGGACCGACTCCGGGGAGAGGTCGTCGACGATCCAGAGGTCGCCGGCGCACTGGTAGACGACCCGGGTGCCGTCCGACGAGGCGTGGCGTGCGTAGAAGGCGTCGTGATCGGTGTGGCGGCGCAGATCGGAGCCGTCGTACGTGCACGAGTACAGGTTCCCGATGCCCTCGTGGTCGGAGAGGAAGGCGATCCGCCCGCCGACGAACATGGGGGAGTCGAGGTGGCCTTCGACGTCGGCGAGCAGATGCCGGCCGTGCAGCCAGAGCCGGCCCATCGCGCCGCCCCGGTAGCGCTTCCAGGCGGCCGGCTCGTGCGGTGGGGTGCCGGTGAGCAGCAGGGTCTTGCGTTCGCCGTCGATGTCGGCGACCTGGATGGCCGAGACCGGGCCCCAGGGCAGCTTTCCGCCCGGGTCGCCGTCGGTGGGGACCTTGTACGCCCAGGTGAAGTACGAGAAGGGCTGGCCGTGCGAGGCGACGGCGAGGATGTCCCCCTCCGGCGTCCAGCCGCAGACCTGGGTGTCCGCGCTGCCCCAGTAGGTGAGCCGTCTGCCGGGGCCGCCGTCCACCGGAGCCAGATGGATCTCCGGCACGAAGCTCCGCCAGCTCGTGTACGCGATGTGGCGGCCGTCGGGCGAGAAGCGGGGGTGGCCGACCTTGGTGCGATCGACGGTGAGCCGCCATGCGCGGCCGGGCCCGTCGAGGGGGGCCACCCACAGGTCGTCCTCGGTCGCGAAGCACAGCCGGTCGCCGCTGAGGTGGGGGAAGCGCAGGTATCCGGGTGCGTTGTCGTCGGCGTGTCCGGGCGCGTTGGCGTCGGAGGTCGCCCTGCCCGTGGTCGCTTGATCTGCGGTCGCCTGATCCGTGGGTGCCTGGTCCTTGGTCGCCTTCTCGTACGCGTCGCTCACCTACCCATGCTTTTCCGCTGGGCGGGCACCGGCAACTTGTGCGGCGGTCCCGGCGCGGTGTGCGGCCGTCCCGGCACGTTGTGGGGCGGTCCCGGCGCGGTGCGCAGGAACCGTGTGCGGCGCTCCCGGCACGGTGTGCGCTGGTCCCGGCACCTTGTGATTGCGCGGGCCGTGACCCATCACACGTACGAAACGGTTTCGTTTCGCTCGCCGCCGGGGTATGTTCAGAGACGTACGGGAGAGACGTACGAAACGTGTCGCTCGGACGCCGCGACGTACGAAACCATGTCGTTCACAACCGTGTCGTTTAGAAGCAGAAGAAGGTGAGTGGGATGACTGAAGCCGCAACGGTGCGTCGCAGTCGGATCACGCCCGAGCGCGAGGCCGAGCTGTACGGGGCCGTGCTCGACCTGCTTCGAGAAGTCGGCTACGACGCCCTGACGATGGACGCCGTCGCCGCCCGCACCAAGTCCAGCAAGGCCACCCTCTACCGCCAGTGGGGCGGCAAGGCCGAGCTGGTCGTCAGGGCGATGCGGCACAGCAAGCGGGTCACCATCGGCGATGTCGACACGGGCTCCCTGCGGGGCGACTTCCTCGCGCTGGTCGCGCGCGAGGACGACTGTGTCATGGAGCAGAACTCCGCGCTGATGCGGGCCCTGGCCATGGCGGTCCACTCCAACCCCGATCTCCTCAAGGCCTTCCGGGAGCTGCTCATCGAGCCGGAGGTCGAGGAGATGCGCAAGATGCTCCAGCGTGCCGTCGACCGGGGTGAGATCCGTCCGGGCAACCCCGCGATGGACTACGTGCTGCACATGGTGATCGGCGGCTTCGCGGCCCGCACGTTCATCGACGACTTGCCGCCGACCCAGGAGTTCCTCCGTAAGTACTTCGATGCCGTGGTCTTCCCCGCCCTCGGCGCCTGAGCCTCTCCCAGATTCCCCTGTAACACCCCTCAATTGCCCCTGACGCGCGACCGCTCACGTCGTCGGGCTGATCCCCCCTGCCCCCACTCGGGTGATCACACCAGCCCCTGCCATCCACACGACCTGACCGGGAGAACGCCCTCGTGGCCACGTTCCTCTACAAACTCGGCCGACTCGCCTTCAGGCGACGGCACTTCGTCGCCCTGATCTGGGTGGCACTGCTGACGCTCGCGGGTGTCGGCGCCGCCTCCGCGCCCACCGCGGGCGCGTCCTCCTTCTCGATACCCGGCACCGAGGCGCAGAAGGCCTTCGACCTGCTGGAACAGCGCTTCCCCGGCATGAGCGCCGACGGCGCGACCGCGCGGGTCGTCTTCAAGGCGCCCAGCGGCGAGAAGATGGCGGACAAGAACAACAAGGCGACCGTCAAGAACACCGTCAAGGCGCTCGGCGACGGCTCCGAAGTCACCTCCGTCACCGACCCGTTCAAGGCGCACGCCGTGAGCAAGGACGGCTCGGTCGCCTACGCGTCGGTGAAGTACAAGGTCTCCGGGATGGAGTTGAAGGACTCCTCGAAGACCGCCCTGGAGGATGCCGCGCAGCAGGCGCGGGACGCCGGGCTGACCGTCGAGGTCGGCGGTGACGCGCTCCAGGCGACGCCCGAGACCGGGTCCACCGAGGTCATCGGCATCGCGGTCGCCGCGGTCGTCCTCGTCATCACCTTCGGTTCGCTCATCGCGGCCGGGCTGCCGCTGCTGACCGCGCTGATCGGCGTGGGCATCGGCGTCTCGACGATCACGGCCCTCGCGAACGCGCTCGACCTCGGCACCACCACCTCCACCCTCGCGATGATGATCGGCCTCGCGGTCGGCATCGACTACGCGCTGTTCATCGTCTCCCGCTACCGCGCCGAGCTGGCCGAGGGCCGCGAGCGCGAGGAGGCGGCCGGACGGGCCGTCGGCACGGCGGGCTCCGCGGTGGTCTTCGCCGGCCTGACGGTCGTGATCGCACTGGTCGGCCTGGCGGTCGTCAACATCCCGATGCTGACGAAGATGGGCGTCGCGGCGGCGGGCACGGTCGCCATCGCCGTCCTCATCGCGCTGACCATGATCCCCGCCTTGCTCGGCTACGCGGGCCGCAAGGTCCAGCCCGCGGGCAAGAAGAGCAAGCTGCTCGGCGGCGGCCGTGCCGCCAGGAAGGCCCACAAGCCCAACATGGGCACCCGCTGGGCGAGCTTCGTCGTCCGCCGTCCGCTCGCCGTGCTGCTGCTCGGCATCGTGGGCCTGGGCGCCGCGGCGATCCCGGCGACCTCGCTCGAACTGGGCCTGCCCGACGACGGTTCGCAGCCGACGTCCACCACGCAGCGCCGCGCCTACGACCTGCTGTCCGAGGGCTTCGGGCCCGGCTTCAACGGCCCGCTGATGGTCGTGGTCGACGCGCAGTCCAGCGGCGCCCCGAAGGCGGCGTTCACCAAGGTGAGCGACGAGATCAAGGGCCTCAAGGGGGTCGTGACGGTGACCCCGCCGGCGCCCAACAAGGCCGGCGACACCGCGACGATCACGGTCATCCCGGACTCCAAGCCCTCCTCCGTGAAGACCGAGGACCTGGTGCACGCCATCCGTGACAAGGGCGGCGAGATCAAGGCGGACACCGACGCCAAGGTGCTGGTCACCGGCACCACGGCGATGAACATCGACTTCTCGCAGAAGCTCAACGACGCGCTGATTCCGTATCTGGCGCTCGTGGTCGGGCTCGCCTTCCTGCTCCTGATCGTGGTCTTCCGCTCGATCCTGGTCCCGCTGAAGGCGGCCCTCGGCTTCCTGCTCAGCGTGCTCGCGGCCCTCGGCGCGGTCGTCGCGGTCTTCCAGTGGGGCTGGCTCTCCAGCCTCATGGGCGTCGAGGAGACCGGCCCGATCATGTCGATGATGCCGATCTTCATGGTGGGTGTCGTCTTCGGTCTCGCCATGGACTACGAGGTCTTCCTCGTGACCCGGATGCGCGAGGCGTACGTCCACGGGGAGAAGCCCAGCCAGGCGATCGTGACCGGCTTCAAGCACGGCGCCCGGGTCGTCACGGCCGCGGCCGTCATCATGATCGCGGTGTTCTCCGGCTTCATCGGCTCCAGCGAGTCGATGATCAAGATGATCGGCTTCGGCCTCGCGATCGCCGTCTTCTTCGACGCGTTCATCGTGCGTATGGCGCTCGTCCCGGCCGTGCTGGCGCTGCTCGGCAAGAAGGCCTGGTGGCTGCCGAAGTGGCTGGACCGCGCGCTGCCGAACGTGGACGTCGAGGGCGAGGGACTGCGCGCGCTCGACGCCGACCGGCGGCAGGACGAGGACGACGACCGGGAGCTGGTCCGGGTCTGATCATCCGGGCTGACGGCCTGGGGCTGACGGGCCGACCGGGGTTCGCAGCTCCGGCACAGATCCCCGGGCCGGGGCTCACCAGCCCGGACCGGGGATCTGAAAGCCCACGTCAGTGAGCCACTGGGGTGGCGGCCGTGTAGGTACGACGCAGGAAGCGCATCAGGGCTTTCGAGTCGACCTGCACGACCGCCACGCCTTGTGCTGAGTGGAACTCCATGACAGCCTGCACTCGCCCGCAGGGCCAGACGCGCACGTCGCCGCTGCTGGCGGGGACGCGCAGTCCCTGCTCGAGGAGTTCACGGGAGAAGACCCACTCGTGCGGGCCGGGCAGCGTGATGTGCACCTGGCGGGGGTCGGTGTCGGGGTCGTAGCGGAGGGCCACCGGGACGGCCCGGCGTTCGTCCTCGGGGGAGTCGGCGGTGTCGGTGACGATGTGGGCGCGGGCGTATTGTTCGACGGCGTACATGAACCGACTCCTTACGCTGCGTAAGCTGTGCGGAATCTGTGAATCCGCCATTTATCCAATGTCGCACATCTGACGGAAAACGCTTCCGGATCTGTCGGTGTGATCCTCCAAGGTCTGCCTCAGGGGCTGAGGTCTCGTTTCTCTCTCTCCCCAGGGTCCCCCTTGTTGGGCCGGTTCACCCTCCTGCTTGCGGCGGTGGTTCACCCCCCTGTTGCAGAGGCGCTTCACCCTCCTCGGACGCTGTCCCCTGCGCCCAGTGGCTATTCGTGAGTTCATCGCTCTTGCAAGCCATTCGCAACAAGGCACTATCATCGAACGGTGCATGTGCCTGACGGATTCATCAACGCCCCGGTCTCCGCGGTCGCCGGAGTGGTCGCCGCCGGCGCCATCGCCGTGAGCCTGCGTGGCGCCCGCCGCGAACTCGACGAGCGGACCGCGCCGCTCGCCGGCCTGGTCGCCGCCTTCATCTTCGCCGTACAGATGCTGAACTTCCCGGTCGCGGCCGGGACCAGCGGACATCTGCTCGGCGGCGCCCTGGCCGCGATACTCGTCGGCCCCTGCACCGGCGTCCTGTGCGTCTCGGTGGTCCTGCTGATGCAGGGCATCCTCTTCGCGGACGGCGGCCTCACCGCGCTCGGCGTCAACATCACCGACATGGCGATCGTCACGACGGTCGTCTCCTACGCCCTCTTCCGCGGCCTGGTGAAGGTGCTGCCCCGTAAGCGCCGCTCCGTCACCGTCGCCGCCTTCGTCTCCGCGCTGGTGTCCGTCCCGGCCGCCGCAGTCGCCTTCACCCTCATCTACGCGATCGGCGGCACCACCGACGTCGCGATCTCCAAGGTCGCCACCGCCATGATCGGCGTGCATGTCCTCATCGGCATCGGCGAGGCCGCGATCACCGCGCTCACCGTCGGCGCCGTCATCGCCGTACGACCCGATCTCGTGTACGGCGCCCGCGGCCTCCAGCAGCAGCTCAAACTGCGCGTGAACGGGGAGTTGGTCAACGCCCCCACGACCCTGGCTCCCGTCCCCGCCGCCCGCTCCTCACATCGCAAGGTGTGGATCACCGGCCTCGTCACCTCCCTCGTCCTCGCCGGATTCGTCAGCTTCTACGCCTCCGCCAGCCCCGACGGCCTGGAGAAGGTCGCCAAGGACAAGGGCATCGACCAGAAGGCCGGGAAGCACGCGACCGAGGACTCGCCCCTCGCCGGGTACGGCGTCAAGGACATCTCCGACGCCCGGATCTCCGGCGGCCTGGCGGGCGTGATCGGTGTCGGCGTCACGGTCGTCGCGGGCAGCGGCGTCTTCTGGGCGGTGCGCAGGCGCCGTACGTCCGAAGTCTCCCCCTCGCAGGTGGCCTGAGATGGGCGCGGGCCACGCCCACAAGCTCTACCGGCACGGGCACTCGCCCGTGCACGCCCTGCCCCCGCACACCAAACTCGCGGCGGCCTTCGCCTTCGTGATCGTGGTGGTCTCCACCCCGCGCGAGGCGGTCTGGGCGTTCCCGCTGTACGCCGCGCTGCTCGCGACCGTCGCGCACAAGGCCCGCGTACCGGCCGGATTCCTGCTGAAACGCCTGCTGATCGAGGTCCCGTTCGTCGCCTTCGCGGTGCTGATGCCGTTCGTGGCAGAGGGCGAGCGGGTGGACGTGCTCGGCCTGTCGTTGAGCGTGAACGGTCTGTGGGGCGCCTGGAACGTCCTCGCCAAGGGCACGCTGGGCGTCGCGGCGTCCGTACTCCTCGCCTCGACGACCGAGCTGCGCGAACTGCTCCTCGGACTCCAGCGCCTGAAGCTCCCGCCGCTCCTCGTGCAGATCGCCTCCTTCATGATCCGGTACGGCGACGTCATCACGGACGAGATGCGGCGGATGCGGATCGCGCGGGAGTCGCGCGGCTTCGAGGCGAGCGGTGTGCGGCACTGGGGGGTGCTCGCGAAGTCGGCGGGCGCGCTGTTCATCCGCTCCTACGAGCGCGGGGAGCGCGTGCATCTCGCCATGGTGAGCCGGGGGTACGCCGGCTCGATGCCTGTCATCGACGACGTGACCGCGTCCCGCGCACAGTGGTCGTACGCCCTCACCCTCCCGTTCGCCGCCCTTGTCGTATGTCTGCTGGGATGGACGCTGTGACCTCTTCTCCGGCCGGTACCCTTTCTCCGGCTACGCCCCCCTCCCTGCACGTGGCCGGACTGGCCTTCGCCTACCCGGACGGGCACCAGGCCCTCTTCGGCGTGGACTTCACCGTCGGGCGCGGCGAACGCGTCGCGCTGCTCGGCCCGAACGGCGCCGGCAAGACCACCCTCGTGCTGCACCTCAACGGCATCCTGACCGGCGGCGCCGGGACCGTGACGGTGGCCGGACTGCCCGTCGGCAAGCGGCACATGGCCGAGATCCGGCGCAAGGTCGGCATCGTCTTCCAGGACCCGGACGACCAGCTCTTCATGCCGAGCGTCCGGGAGGACGTCGCGTTCGGCCCGGCCGCGGCGGGGATGAAGGGCGCCGAGCTGGAGGAGCGCGTCCGTACCGCGCTGGAGCGGGTCGGCATGGAGGGCTTCGCGGACCGTCCCCCGCACCATCTGTCGTTCGGACAGCGGCGCCGGGTCGCGGTCGCGACCGTCCTCGCGATGGAGCCGGAGATCCTGGTCCTGGACGAGCCCTCGTCCAACCTCGACCCCGCCTCGCGACGCGAACTCGCCGACATCCTGCGGTCCTTGGACGTCACCGTCCTCATGGTGACCCACGACCTGCCGTACGCCCTGGAGCTGTGCCCCCGGTCGCTCGTCCTCAGCGAGGGCGTGATCGCCGCCGACGGGAAGACCGGCGAACTGCTCTCCGACGACCAGCTCATGCGCACCCACCGCCTGGAGCTGCCCTTCGGCTTCGACCCGCGCTCCGTGACAATGGGGGCGTGAACAATGGGCGCGTGAACAATGGGGGCGTGGACGACGGGCGTGTGAACAACGGTCGCTTGAACAGTGGGCGCGTGAACAGTGGCCGCGACACGGGACGAAAGGACGCCGAGCCGACTGGGTCGCTGCTGCTCGACGACCAGCTGTGCTTCGCGCTGTACGCCGCCGCTCGCGCGGTGACGGCAGCGTACCGCCCGCTGCTCGAAGACCTCGGTCTCACCTACCCGCAGTACCTCGTCCTGCTGGTCCTCTGGGAGCGCGGCGAGACCACGGTCAAGGCGCTGGCGGCCGCGCTCCACCTCGACTACGGAACGGTGTCGCCGCTCCTCAAGCGGCTGGAGTCGGCGGGGCTCGTGCGCCGTGAGCGCTCGGCGCGCGACGAACGCTCCGTGCTCGTCGCGCTCACCGGGCGCGGGGAACTGCTCAGGGAGCGCGCGACGGAGGTACCGCAAGCGCTGCTCACGGCGACGGGGGTGAGCGGAGCCGAGGTCGCGCGCCTCCGGGGGGAGCTGTGGCGCTTGACGGAGCGCGCGGAGGGGGCAGCGGCGCGGGGCCGCTGATCTGCGCGGGGCGCGTGAACTCCAGCGCGCCCGGGGCGCGAGAACGCCGACGTGCGCCGCCGCCGCTGAGGCGTGCGCCCGCGCCCCCGCCATGGGTTACCCGCGGTCTCTACCCCCTGGTAACACCGGCCGCCATACCGGCGGGTACCTTGTGCACGATGTAGTTGCACACCTTTGTGTTGCTGCATGTGTTGTCGCAGCCAGGCGGCTGCCGTTGCGTGCCGCAGCCGTGTCGCCGCCGTCGTGTTGCCGCTGTCTCGCCTGCTGCTGTGCCCGCTGAGTTGTACGCCCCGGGGGAGGTCCCGCCATGATCGACGGCGCCGCTGTCGACACCCGCCCGACGAAGATCATGTACGTCGCCGAGGCCACGGCGCACGGTGGCCGGGACGGGTACGTCACCAGTCAGGACGGGCAGCTCGAACTGAGGGTCGCGATGCCGCCCGCGCTCGGGGGCGACGGCAACGGCACGAACCCGGAGCAGTTGTTCGCGGCGGGGTACAGCGCGTGCTTCCACAACGCGCTGGTGCTGGTGGGCCGGCGCGCCGGGTACGACCTCTCCGGCTCCACGGTCGCCGCGAAGGTCGGCATCGGCCCGAACAAGCAGCGCGGCTACGGTCTCGCGGTCGCCCTCAGCGTCTCGCTCCCCGTCGTCGACCAGGACCTCGCGACGAAGCTCGTGGACGCGGCCCACGAGGTGTGCCCGTACTCGAACGCCACCCGCGGCAACATCGAGGTCACGATCCTGCTGGGCTAGGAATCGTCGTCGGTACGTGCGTGTTGCACTCACCGTTGGCACTGGTGAGGTGGACAGGGAGCGCGGGCGTGGACGTGAACGGCACAGTGGCCGAGGGCTTCGAGCCGGTCAGGGACGCGTTCGTGCGCAACTTCGAGGCGCTCGGGGACCGGGGCGCCGCTGTCACGGTGTACCGCGACGGGCGCAAGGTCGTGGACCTGTGGGGCGGCACGCGGGACGTCGACGGCACCGAGCCCGGGCAGCACCGCACCGAACCCGGGCAGCACGGCACCGAACCCGGGCAGCACCGCACCGAGCCCTGGCAGCACGGCACCGCCCAGATCGTGCGCTCGGCGACCAAGGGCGTGGCCGCCGCCGTACTGCTGATGCTCGCCCAGCGTGGCCGGCTCGACCTGGACGCTCCGGTCGGTCACTACTGGCCGGAGTACAAGGCGGCGGGCAAGGAGCGCACGCTCGTCCGGCACGTGCTCGCGCACCGGGCCGGGGTGCCCGTCCTCGACCGTCCGCTCACCCTCGCCGAGGCGGCGGATCCCGACCTCGCGGCCGCGGCGGTGGCCGCCCAGGCGCCGGCGTGGGAGCCGGGTGCCGATCACGGGTATCACGCGCAGACGTACAGCTGGCTGACCGGTGAGCTGGTCCGGCGGGTGACCGGGCGTTCGATCGGCGACTGGATCGCGGACGAGGTCGCGGGGCCGTTGGGGCTGGATCTGTGGGTCGGGCTGCCGGCGGCGGTGGCGGGCCGGGTGGGACGGGTCGCGCAGGTCGAGGCGCCGGCGGCGCCGGGAGGCCTGAAGACCCGTCCGAAGCGGGCGGTCTCGGCGGCATACGCGGACCCTGGCAGCCTCACCCGCCGTGCCTTCGCCGCGATCACCCCGATGCCGGACGAGAACGACCCGGCGTACCGGGCGGCGGTGCTGCCCGCCTCCAACGGGATCGCCACGGCGGAGGGGCTGGCGCGCTTCTACGCCGCGCTGATCGGGGAGGTGGACGGCGTACGGCTGTTGACGCCGGACAGTGTCGAGCGGGCGCGCGCGGAGCAGTCGGCAGGGCCCGACCGGGTCCTGGTCGTCAACACCCGGTTCGGGCTCGGGTACATGCTCCACGGCACGGCCTCGCCCCTCCTCTCCCCGGGGTCCTTCGGGCACCCGGGGCGCGGTGGCGCGCTCGGCTTCGCAGACCCCGAGTCGGGGATCGCCTTCGGGTACGTGACGAACGGCTTCCGCAAGAGTGTGACGGCGGATCCGCGGGCGCAGGCGCTGGTACGGGCGGTACGCGTCGCCATCGGGGAGTAGCCCGCCCGTCGTAGCTGTGGGCCGTCGGGGGGTAGCCCGGCTGTCGTAGCTGTGGGCCGTCGGGGAGTAGCCCGCCCGTCGTGCCTGCGGGTCATCGTCCCGCTGGGGCGGCCCCCTCCCAAAGAAGGCGGCACCCTGCGCGCGCCCGGGGACCGTTCCGGCGTAAACGCACCCACCCCGAGAGCGCGCCCCGGGGGCAACCCGCGGTCAACCCGCGTGCAGCATCAACCCGATCCCCAGCACCAGCAGCCCCGCCGCCGCGATGCGAGGCGCGCCGAAGCGTTCCTTGAAGAAGATCGCTCCGATGGCCGCGCCGACGATGATCGAGGACTCGCGGAGAGCGGCGATCGGGGCGAGTTCCGCGCGGGTCTGGGCCCACAGGACCAGCCCGTACGCCGCGACGGAGAGCGCCGCGCCGAGGAGGCCGACGGCGGCGAACGGCCGTAGCACGGAGAACAGTTCACCGCGCCAGCGGTAGGCCGCGTACGCCGGGACGACCACGCCCTCGATGGCCATCAGCCAGGCGATGTACCCGAGGGAGGAGCCGGAGGCGCGTACGCCCAGACCGTCGACGACGGTGTACGCGGCGATGGACAGGCCGGTCGCCAACGCAGCTCCGATCGCCGCCCAGTTGGGGCGCCGTCCGCGCAGCCCCCACAGGGCGACGCCGGTCAGCCCCGCGCAGGACAGCGCGATGCCCGAGGCGGCCCAGCCGTCGGGGACCTCGTGTGCGAAGACCGCCGCCAGTGCCGTGACGACCAGCGGAGCGGTGCCGCGGGCGATCGGGTACGCCTGCCCGAAGTCCCCGAGCCGGAACGAGCGCATCAGCAGCACGTAGTACACGACGTGGATCACGGCCGACGCGATGAGGTACGGCCACGCCCCGGACGCCGGGAACGGGACGAACGGCACCATGACCAGGCCGATCAGCATGCCGCCGCCCGCGATCAGCGTGAAGCCGACCAGTTTGTCGCTGATGCGGTGGGCGATCGCGTTCCAGCCGGCGTGGGTGACCGCGGCGATCAGGACGGCCGTGGTGACCAGCGGGGTCACCGGGTCTGCTCGCGCACGTCCACCAGCGTCCCGCCCGCGTGGGCGATCAGGCTTTTCGGGTCCATCGGGAAGACGGTGTGCGGGGTGCCCGCCGCCGCCCACACCGTGTCGTGGCCGAGCAGCGAACGGTCCGCCAGGACACGGGTCTTCGTACGGTGCCCGAAGGGCGGTACGCCACCGATCGCGTACCCCGTCGTCTCCCGCACCAGGTCCGCCGTGGCCCGCGTCACCTTCTCGGCGCCGAGCTCCCGCCGTACGAGCTCGACGTCGACCCGTGAGGCGCCGTCCATCAGCACCAGCACAGGAACCCCTCCGTCAAGGTCTCGACCCCGCGCGAGCAGGGGGGATCCCCATGCCGCGAAGATCAGTGACTTGCAGATCTGGCTCAGCTCGCAGCCGATCGCGGCGGCGGCCTCGGCGGCGGTGCGGGTCGCGTCCGGGAAGCGACGGATGCGCCCGTTCACCTCGTCGAGCCCCAACTCCCGCAGTGCCTCGGCGAAACGGGGGTGGGCGGCGTTCTCGGCGTGGGAGTGCTCCGCGCCGGTGTTCTCGTCGGTGGCGGTCATGAACGGCACGCTAGCGGTCGGTGTACCGGGCACGCGAGCGGGTTCCGGCCCCACCGGAAGTGCCACGGCGGGCGTCACGAGGGACGTCTGGCGCCTAGCTGCCGGCCTTCAGCAGCGCCGCCACGATCGGCCCCGCCGTGTCGCCCCCGTGCCCGCCCTGCTGCACGACCCCCGCCGCCGCCAAGTCGCCCTTCCAGGCCGTGAACCAGCCGTTCGGCTTGTCCTGGGCGTCGACCTCGGCGGAGCCGGTCTTGGCGCCGTAGTCCGGCCCGAGGCCGGACATGGCCTGGGCGGCGGTGCCGGCGGCGGCCGTGTACTGCATGACTTCGCGGAGCTGGGAGAGCGTGGACGCGGGCATGGTGCGGGACGCGGTGGCCAGCGTGCGGTGGTCGACCGAGGGGGACACCAGGTACGGCTGGTGGAAGGTGCCCGACTGGACCGTGGCGGCGACCGACGCCATGTTCAGCGGGTTCATCCGGACCCCGCCCTGGCCCATCAGCGAGGCGGCCATCTGCGCGGCGCTCTGTACCGGCACCGAGCCGTCGAAGGACGGGACGCCGATGGCCCAGTTGTTCATGCTCAGCCCGAAGACCTGCTGGGCCTGCTTGGTCAGGTCGTCGTTCTCGAGCTTCTTCGCCTGGGTGATGAAGGCGGTGTTGCAGGAGCGCGCGAAGCTCGCCTTGAACGTGCCGTTCTTGATCTCGAAGTCGTCGTCGTTGTGGAACTTCCAGCCGCCGTACGTCGCGGTCTTGGGGCAGGGGTGCGGCTTGTCGGCCGAGGCGAGGCCCTTGTCGAAGAGCAGCGACGCCGTGATGACCTTCATCGTGGAGCCGGGCGCGAGGGAGCCCTGGAAGGCGGTGTTGAAGCCGTGACCGGTGTTCGCGACGGCGAGGATCTCGCCGGTCGAGGGGCGGATCACGACGACCGACGCCTTCGACTCGGCGGCCACCTGCTGCTCGGCGTCCGCCTGGAGCGTCGGGCTGAGCGTCGTCTTCACCGTCCCCGGGGTGCCCTCGCTGAGCGTCACCAGGGTCTTGTCGGGGGTCTTCTGGGCGCCCTTCTTCGCGGCCTTGCGGACCACGCGCAGTTCGATGCCCGCCTTGCCGCCGGCCGTCTTGCCGTACTTCTCGCGCAGTCCGTCGAGAACCGTCCCCAGGGAGGGGTACTTGGCGGTGGTCAGCTCCGCGCCGTTCCGGTCGAGGGCCGTGATCGGGGGCGTGCCCGACTCGCCCGTGACGAGCCGGTCGCCGTCCTGGAGGTCGGGGTGGACGACGGACGCCTTCCAGCCGACCAGCGGGACCCCGTCCTTGGCGCGTCGCACGACCGTCAGCTTCGACTCGTACGTGAGGGGCTTGCTCTTTCCCTGGTACGTGACGGTGGCCTTGACGGTGAACGGGACGGCGGTGCCGGACCGCTTGCCGCTGGTCAGCGTCACGCCGGTGAGGTGCGCGTCCCTGGTGTAGCCGGTGAGTGCGGTGGTCGCGGCGGCGGAGTCGTCGGTGGCGGCGGCCGCCTTCGCGATGTCGCCGCTCTGCCATGCGGTGAGGAAGGCCGCGGCCGTCGTGCGCACTTCGGCCGCCGACGGCGGGCCCTTCTTGACGGCCTTGTGGTCGGCGGTCGTCGACGCACGGTCCTCGGCCGCCGCGCCGCCGCCGTACAGGCTGTAGGCGCCGAACGCGCCGCCGGCGACGACCACGGCGATCACCCCGCCGAGCACGGCGGGTTGCTTCGTCTTCCGCCGCTCGGCGACGCGCCTTCTCTTGCCCACAGCTCCCAGTCCTCCGCTGTCACCTGATGGCCCCGTGCCGCCCGCTGCTCACGCTGTTCAACGAGAGGCACCACCCTAGGTTGCCGCCCTGTGACAGATGAGTTCAGCCACCAGTTCGTAGCACAGCTGCGACGATCGGACCGGCGGCGTCCCCTCCGTGGCCGCCTTCCTGGGTCATGGCGGCGGCCGCGATGTCGTTGCGGTAGCCGGTGAACCAGCTGTTGGACTTGGTCTGGCCGTCGACCTCGGCGGAGCCGGTCTTGGCGCCGATGCTGCCGCCGAGCCCGGCCATCACCCTGGCCGCGGTGCCGCTGACGGCGGTGCGGTTCATCATGGTGCGCAGCTGCGCGACGGTACCGCTGGACAGCCCCTTCGCCTGGGCCAGTTCACGGTCGTCGAGGGCGCGCGGCACGATGACCGGCTGCCGGAAGACGCCCGTCATCGCCGTGGCCGTCACCGACGCCATGTTCAGCGGGCTCATCTGGACCTGGCCCTGGCCGATCATGTTGGCGGCCGTGTCCGGGCCGCCGGAGGCCGGGACGGAGCCGTCGAAGGACGGGATGCCGGTCTTCCAGTTGTCCTGGCCGAGCCCGAAGCGCTGCTGCGCCTCGTTCGTCAGCGAGTCGACCTTCACCTCGTCCGCGTACTTCACGAACGCCGTGTTGCACGAGCGCGAGAAGCTGTCGGAAAGCGTCGCGTTCTCCTGGGGCGTCATGCCGGTGAGGTTGTGGAAGGTCTGGCTCTGCCAGGTGGCGGTGTCCGGGCAGGGCGCGGGGCCGGTCATCGTCGTGATGCCGTTGTCGATGAGCGTCGCCGCGCTGATGATCTTCATCGTGGAACCGGGCGCGAGCTTGCCGAGGAACGCCGCGTTGAACCCGTCCTCGCGGTGGTTGGCGACCGCGAGCACCTCACCGGTGCTCGGCTTCACCGCCACCACGGACGACTCGGAGTACTGGTCGACCGCCTTCTCCGCGGCGGCCTGCGCGGTGGCGCTGAGTGTCGTACGGACCTTGCCCGCCTGCCCCTTGGCGAGGGTGACCAGGGTGGTGTCGCCGGTCTCCTCGCTCCCGTGCCGGATCGCGAGCTCGACGCCGGGCGTGCCGCCCGCCGTGTCGCCGTACTTGTCGCGCAGCGCGTCCAGGATCGGCCCGAGGGACGGGTACTTCTCCTTCGTCAGGACAACGTTGTTGCGGTCCACGGCCTCGATCGCCGGATTCGCCGACTCGCCCGTGACCAGGGTGTCGCCCTCTTTCAGGTCCGGATGGACGACGGACGGCTTCCAGCCGACCAGCGCCTTGCCGGTGGTCTCCCCGCGCACGACGGTCAGTTCGGAGTCGTACGAGAAGGGCTTGCTCTTCCCGTCGTACGACACCGTCGCCTTGACCGAGAACGGAACGGTCGCCCCGGTAGGCGCCCCCGGCGTGATCTTCACGCCGGTGAGGTGCGCGTCGGTGCGGTAACCGGCAAGCAGCGCTTCCGCGTTCGTCGCGTAGGTGGTGTACGCCGCCGCCTTGGCCGCGTCGCCCTGCTCCCAGGCCGCGAAGAACGCGCGGCTGGTCTCCTTGACCTCCGCGCTGCTCGGCGGCCCGGTCTTCACGGGCGCGGGTCCGGACGCGCCCGACCCGCCGTCCCCGCTGACCGCCGTCACCACGTTGTACGCGCCGTACCCGGCGCCCCCCACCATCACCGCGAACACACTGCCGATGACGGCGGCCTTTGCCCCCTTGCGCATCGCGCGATCCCTCCCCGTGGACCCTCCCCCGAACTTCTGAACGCGTTCAGAAAAGTTGGTCTGCACCGCACTGTATGCGGGAGGCGGGGCTCACGGGGCGGGAGTTCTCCGAATCGTTAGACCCAGGCGTCGAGCCACATCCGTGAACGCCATGAGTGGGCCGGGATCTTGATGCTGCCGCCGTGCTCAGTGCGGGCTACCCAGGATCCGGCGCGCGGCGGTCGCGAACGCCGTTCTCGCTTGCTTGGCCGAGTCGGCCTTGGCGGCGCACGCGTCGTAGTGGTGACTGGCCGCGCTGGGGTCGGCCGACGCTATGACGTGGGGCGAGTCCAGCGCGAGCGAAAGCACATCCTCCACTTCCCCTCTGATCGACTGAACGAGCACCACGAGTTCGTTCGGACCCCACAGGCGCAAGCGCTCGGCGGCGAGGAACAGGTTCCGCGCGTCGGATTTCACGGCTTCGAGGTCGCTGCCCGTTGGTGCCACGCAGTCAAAGACCTTGTCCGTCACGCGGTTGAGTGAGTGCATGAAGACGCCGTATGCGTCCATTATGTCCGAACGTGTCTGCCTGCGTTGCTCCCGCACCCAATGACCGTGCTCAGCGCTGGACTGCGCTTCAACCTGGGCGTGCGCTGCTTCGAGCATCTTGTGGGCCCCGATGCGGGCGCCGTAGGCGGTGGCCAGTCCTCCTACACACCCACCGATGAGCCCTGCCACTCCCGCGATGAGCCCTGCCAGCCCTTGGTCCATCCTCATGCCCCCAGACAAACCCCCGCGCAACGCGCGCCCTGAGTGATCGGGCCGCATCCGCCTCGGACACCAGGACATCCTTTCCAGCAGCCGCCAGAAACAAGCTGTCAAATCTCCCGGGGGCTGAACTGGGCCGCCCGGGGGCCGATCTGGGGCCGCTGCGGGGCCGTCCTGCGCCCAGCTAGACCCAGGTGTCGAGCCACATCCGTGAACGCCAGTCGTCGATGGGGATCGTGCCGGTGTACAGCGGCCAGAGGTAGATGAAGTTCGCGCGGTGAGTCCTGTCGTGGCCCTGCAGGGTGGTTCGACTCATTCCTGAGAGGGATGAGTGGAAGCGCCGGGCCGCGGTGCGGTTCTACCAGTTGGTCAGATCGACGAGGAGATCGCAGTGCGGGTCGTCCGCGGCCGGCCGCTGGTACTGCTCCTCCCCGACGAGGGAGGGCAGTGAAGAGATCAGCGCGGTGGCGGGCGTCTCGGTCAGGCGGATGTCGGCGCCGATGATGCCGGGCCCGTCGGGACGCTGCACGTACAGACGCAACAGCCCGTCGCCATGCATCAGGAAGCCGATCAGGAAGGGGTTCTCGTCGTCGCCGGGGCCCGACAGGGCCTGCACGACGCTGAGTGCCCGGCCCTGTCCGGGCTCCGGGTCCGGGGTGATCTCCCCCGGGCGGAGGTGGATGAGTGTCATCCCCATGACCTCGCTGACATCGCTGCTGCTGTAGATCTGGGGTCCGGTCAGGACGGTACGCAGCAGGCCGGGGATGTAGTACGGGGTCACTGTGTCGTTGGGGACCTCGTAAAGGAAGTCCCGGCCGTTCTCGTCGTCTCCGGCGCGGATGGCGATGCGTACGGCGCCGGGCGCGGGCAGCACACCGCGTAGGCGGCAGTACTCGGCGACCGGAGCGTTCAGGTAGTACAGCAGGCGGCGGGTGGTATCCGCCTGCTGCTCTCGGTCTTCAGGGTCTGTCACGGATGCATCCATGCGGGGCTCTCACCGTCGAGCTGCTGCTCATCCTGCCCCCATGGTCACGATCAGGCAGGGGAGCCTAGTCACGCCAGTGGCCAGAGCCGGAGTCGGGCCGCCTCGGGGCCGTCCGAGGGCGACCAGCAACAGCCGTCAACGACCGACGACGACCACGACGGCGCGACGTCCGGTCGGGCCGCCGTGGCGCATCAGTCCAGCTAGACCCAGGTATCCAGCCACATCCGCGACCGCCATTCATTGATGGGGATCGCCGTGCCGGTGTACAGCGGCCAGAAGTAGATGAAGTTCCAGGCGATCAGCAAGACCAGGACGCCCGCGCCCGCCGCGCCGATGACGCGGCGGCGTTCGCTGGAGCCGGGTGGTCCGAGGATCGCGCCGATCATCATGGCGACGGCCAGACAGAGGAAGGGCACGAAGACGACGGCGTAGAAGAAGAAGATCGTCCGCTCCTGGTACATGAACCAGGGGAGGTAGCCGGCCGCGATGCCGCAGGCGATCGCGCCCGCGCGCCAGTCGCGCCGGAACGCCCAGCGCCACAGCACGTAGACGATCGCGAAGCAGGCCGCCCACCACAGCAGCGGGGTGCCGAGCGCCAGCACCTCGCGGGCGCACTTGTCACCCGCGTCGGCGGGGCAGCCGTCCTTGCCGGGCAGCGGGGACTCGTAGAAGTACGAGACCGGGCGGCCCAGGACGATCCAGCTCCACGGGTTCGACTGGTAGGTGTGCGGCGACGAGAGGCCGACGTGGAACTTGTAGACCTCGTGCTCGTAGTGCCACAGGCTGCGCAGCCAGTCGGGGAGGAAGGTCCAGGTACCGCCCCTGCCGTCCGTCACGGCCCAGTTGCGGAAGTAGCCGCCCTTGCCGTTGTCCGGCGACAGGATCCAGCCGGTCCAGGAGATCAGGTACACGGACAGGGCGACCGGGACGGTCGCCAGGAACGCGATGCCCGTGTCGTGCCTGAGAGCGGCCACGTACGGGCGACGGGCGCCGGCGACCCGGCGCGAGGCCGCGTCCCACAGGACCGCCATCACACAGAACGCGGCGAGGATGTAGAGGCCGTTCCACTTGGTGCCGATGGCCAGGCCCAGCATCAGACCGGCCGTCCAGCGCCAGGGCCGCCAGCCGAGGCGGGTGGTCTCCGCCGTGTGCGCGTCCGGGCGTACGACCCCGTCCGCGTCGGCGGGCAACGCGTCCGCGAGCCGCGCCCGTGCCTTGTCCCGGTCGATGACCAGACAGCCGAACGCCGCCAGCACGAAGAACATCAGCACGCCGTCGAGCAGCGAGGTGCGGCTCATCACGAAGTGCAGGCCGTCCACCGCCATCAGCGCGCCCGCGAGGCAGCCGAGGAACGTCGAGCGGAACAGGCGGCGCCCGATCCGGCACAGCAGCAGCACCGACAGCGTGCCGAGCAGCGCCGTCATGAAGCGCCAGCCGAAGGGGTCGAACCCGAACATCCACTCGCCGAGCCCGATGACGTACTTGCCGACCGGCGGGTGCACGACATAGGCGGCGTCGGCCGGGATCGTCACATGGCCGTTGCCCTGGAGGATCAGGTCGTTGGCGTCCTTCGCCCAGTTCACCTCGTAACCGCGGTGGATGAGCGCCCAGGCGTCCTTGGCGTAGTACGTCTCGTCGAATATCACCGCCTTCGGGCTGCCCAGGTTCCAGAAGCGCAGCAGGCCGGCCAGCAGCGTCACCAGGATCGGGCCGCCCCAGCCCGACCAGCGCGTGATGCGCTCGGCGATCTCGTGGCGCAGCCCGATCGTCGCCCAGATGCGCGGACTGGGCTCGGCGTACGGCGGCACCAGCCGGTCGCGCACATCGCTTCTCGGCGGCGCCGTATACCCGAAGCGGCGCAGCCGCTGCTGCCACGACGGCCGCTGCTCTTCGGCGGCCTGGCCCTGCCGGATGTCCGTGGAGGACGCGGTACTGGTCACCGCGCCATCGTAGGGAACACCTCTGTGGGAGTCCCGTGCACGGGCCGTAATGGGTGGATGCGGTTGCCGGGGAGTGTCCCTGCGAGGATGGAACCGTGACAGGAATCCTTGTGTTGGCAGGCACGCCCATCGGCGACATCTCGGACGCGCCGCCACGGCTCGCCGCGGAACTGGCCGGGGCCGATGTCGTCGCCGCCGAGGACACCCGCAGGCTCCGGCGGCTCACCCAGGCACTCGGGGTCCAGCCCGCCGGGCGCGTCGTGTCGTACTTCGAGGGCAACGAGGCGGCCCGTACGCCGGAACTGGTCGAGGCGCTGGCCGGCGGGGCACGGGTGCTGCTGGTGACCGACGCCGGGATGCCGTCCGTCTCCGACCCCGGCTACCGGCTGGTCGCGGCCGCCGTCGAGAAGGACATCAAGGTCACCGCCGTACCCGGGCCGTCCGCCGTGCTCACCGCGCTCGCGCTCTCCGGGCTGCCCGTCGACCGCTTCTGCTTCGAGGGCTTCCTGCCGCGCAAGGCCGGCGAACGGCTGTCGAGGCTGCGCGAGGTCGCCGACGAACGCCGGACGCTGGTCTACTTCGAGGCGCCCCACCGCCTCGACGACACCCTCGCCGCGATGGCCGAGGTCTTCGGGACCGAGCGGCGCGCCGCCGTCTGCCGCGAGCTGACGAAGACGTACGAGGAGGTCAAGCGCGGCCCGCTGGGCGACCTGGCCGCCTGGGCCGCCGAGGGCGTACGCGGTGAGATCACCGTCGTCGTGGAGGGCGCGGCAGAGAAGGGCGCCGGGGAACTCGACGCCGCCGAGCTGGTGCGCAGGGTGCAGGTGCGCGAGGAGGCGGGGGAGCGACGCAAGGAGGCGATCGCCGCCGTCGCCGCGGAGGCGGGGATTCCCAAGCGCGACGTCTTCGATGCCGTCGTCGCGGCAAAGAACGCCGCCCGAAGCGCCCCATAGAAGGGCAAAGGACTGTCGTGAAAGGCAAAGCGCAGGTCGGGCGGCGGGAGCCTTCCGACAAGGAAAGGCCAAAACGACTCCAATAGTCGACAGGCCTGATGCGTTCGCACCGGGAGAAGCGTCCACTGGTTGAAGGGACGCACCCGTCCCTCGCCCCCGAGCGCGGGGGCGCTTGTCCAGCGGACAGCAGGAGCTGGCATGAGTGAGATCGCAGGGCAGACCGGCCACCGCAGTGGAGCGACCGCCGTCGTCAACGAGTCGTATTCCTTCGCCTGCATGCGCTGCGGGCACGGCTGGGAGCAGTCGTACGAGATAGAGCACCACCTCGACGCCGAGGGCACCGAGTTCGTCATGTACGTGGCCGACGGCCGGGTCGTGCCGTCCCCGCTGAGCCGGCCCTCCTGCCAGAACTGCGACAGTCATGTCGTGCGCATCATGCGGCCGGGACAGGTGTCCTCGGCGCGCAACTCCCTGCCGCGGCCGGCTCCCGCGCGGCGGTCCGAGCCGGTGGGGGACGCCTCCGAGGCGGCGGCCGACGAGAGCCGCGAGGCGCGGCACGACGCGGGCGAGACGGGTGAGGCCCGTGAGCCCCATGAGGCCCACCACTGGCACCTCTCCGATCTGCTGCACCCGTTCCATCACCGCAAGGCGGGATGAGCTGCGGGGTGGGGCGAGCTGCGGGGTGGGGTGACCTGCCGGCCGGGGTGAGCTGCGGGGCGGGATGATCCGGCGGGTGGCGGGGCGGTGTCCTGGTTCCCCGTGAGGGGATGGCGGCCTCCTGGCTTCCCGCGAGGTGATGGCGGCCTCCTGGCTTCCCGCGAGGTGATGGCCTCTCGGTTCCCCGTGAGGTGGCGGCTTCCCGGTTCCCCGTGAGGTGATCGTGGCCTCCTGGCTCGCCGCGAGGTGATGGTGCCCCCCCTGGCCCCCGCGAGGTGGCGGCCTCCCGGTTCCCCGCGAGGTGAGGTCGGGCGTGCCCCCTTCGTAGGATCGGGGCATGCCTCACGACGAAGCCCCGCCGCTGCCTCAGCCCCTCCGTGTGCCCGTCGCCGACTCGCACACCCACCTCGACATGCAGTCCGGCACCGTCGAGGAGGGCCTCGCCAGGGCCGCGTCGGTCGGCGTGACGACGGTCGTACAGGTCGGCTGCGACGTGAACGGCTCGCGGTGGGCGGCGCAGACGGCCCTGGAGCACGACGCCGTCCATGCGACGGTCGCGCTGCACCCCAACGAAGCGCCCCGCATCGTGCACGGCGACCCCGACGGCTGGTCCCGCCAGGGCGCGCGGCAGCCGGGCGGCGAGGCCGCGCTGGACGAGGCGCTGGCGGAGATCGACCGGCTCGCCGCCCTCCCGCAGGTCAAGGGCGTCGGTGAGACCGGGCTCGACTACTTCCGTACGGGGCCCGAGGGCAAGGCCGCCCAGGAACGGTCCTTCCGCGCCCACATCGAGATCGCCAAGCGGCACGGCAAGGCCCTGGTCATCCACGACCGCGACGCCCACACCGACGTGCTGCGGATCCTCAAGGAGGAGGGCGCCCCCGAGCGGACCGTCTTCCACTGCTACTCCGGCGACGCCCCGATGGCGGAGATCTGCGCCCGCGCCGGCTACTTCATGTCCTTCGCCGGCAACATGACCTTCAAGAACGCCCAGCCGCTGCGCGACGCGCTGGCCGTGGCTCCCCTGGAACTCGTCCTCGTCGAGACCGACGCGCCCTTCCTGACCCCCGCGCCGTACCGCGGACGGCCTAACGCCCCGTATCTCATTCCGATCACAGTGCGGGCGATGGCAGCTGTACGGGGCATCGACGAGGACGCGCTGGCGACCTCGATCTCCGCCAACACTGCGCGGGCGTTCGATTACTGACACATAACGTTTCCAGGGGCTTTCCCCGAGTAGACCTCAGGGGGGTGTCGCGACACAGCGTAGCCGCGTTGCTTGGGAGAGTGACGACCGCTCCGCTAGGTTCTGGTCGCCCGATCCGGACCCCACTGGAGCGTGTCGTCGTGAGCAGCTCGCAGTACGAGACGTATGGACCGACTGGAACGTCGTACGAGCCCTACGGGGCCGAGGCCTACGAGGCCGAGCCCTACGGGGCCGAGGCCGGGGCCTACGAACCCTATGAGCCCTACGAGTCGCCGTACGGCCAGGGCTACGGTCACGGCTTCCCGGAGGACACCTATCGCCCGGCGTACGAGGCGCGCGCGCCCGAGTCCGAGGCCGCGACCGAGCCGAGGCTTCCGCGACAGGAGGCGGAGGACGCGGGGAGCCCGGTGGGCGCGCTCGGCGTGGTGGGCGCGGTGAGCGCCGTGAGCGCTGGAAGCACGGGAAGTACCGAAGGGGTGCTCTGGGCTGCCGGGGGCGCGAAGGGTGCGGAGGGGGCGCTCTGGGCCGCGGGAGGCGCGCGAGGTGCGGGGGGCGCGCCCAGGACAGTGGGGGGCGCGGACGGCGCGGAAGGGGCGCACCGGGCCGGCGGGCGCGCCGCCGCGCGCCGCGCGGCGCGGCGCAAACGCACCACCGAGCGCCCCGACCCCATCCGGCGCCTGCTCCCGCAGGCTCTGGTCGTCGCGTTTCTGGCCGGTGGCACCTCCGCGTTCGTCGCCAACGACAAGGCGATCCAGCTCAGTGTCGACGGGAAGCCGCGCACGCTCCACACCTTCGCGGACGACGTCACGGAGCTGCTTGCCGACGAGGGCGTGAACGTGGGGGCGCACGACGTGGTCGCGCCCGCGCCCGGCTCGGCGCTCGCCAGCGGTGACGAGGTCGCGGTTCACTACGGGCGCCCCGTGCACCTCACCCTCGACGGACAACGGCGCAAGGTGTGGACGACGGCGCACACGGTGGACGGGGCGCTCAGGCAGTTGGGGGTGCGCGCGGAGGGCGCGTACCTGTCGACTTCGCGCTCCCAGCGCATCGGGCGTGAGGGCCTCGCGCTCGATGTACGCACCGAGCGCACGGTGACGATCATGGCGGACGGGCGGGCACGCACGATCCGCACGAACGCGGCGAGCGTCGGTGAGGCGGTGGAGGAGGCCGGGATCACCCTGCACGGGCAGGACACGACGTCCGTCCCGGCCGGCAGCTTCCCGCGCGACGGGCAGACGGTCACGGTCATGCGGGTCACCGGGACCAGGGAGGTGCGTGAGGAGCCGATCCCGTTCGAGGTGCGGCGGACGATGGATGCCTCGCTGTTCAAGGGCACGGAGGTCGTCGAACGGGCCGGGCAGTCGGGGGCCCGGCGGGTCACGTACGTGCTGCGGACGGTCAACGGGGTGAAGGAGAAGCCACGGCGGATCAAGTCCGAGGTGGTGCGGGAGCCCCAGGCCCAGCTGGTGAAGGTCGGTACGAAGCCCCATCCGAGTTCCGCCGACGAGTCCGGCAATCTGAACTGGTCCGGGCTCGCGGCGTGCGAGTCCGGCGGTCGCCCCGGTGCGGTGGATCCGTCCGGAACCTATGGCGGGCTCTACCAGTTCGACACCCGCACCTGGCACGCCCTCGGCGGCTCCGGCCGCCCCCAGGACGCCTCCGCCGCGGAACAGACCTTCCGGGCGAAGAAGCTGTACGTACGCCGGGGGTCGAGCCCGTGGCCGCACTGCGGGGCGCGCCTGCACGGCTGAGGGGCGGCCCCCGGGGAGCCGCGCCCCCGGACGCGCCCCTGAAGG
Organism: Streptomyces sp. NPDC058246; assembly: GCF_042881985.1. Taxonomy (NCBI): domain Bacteria; kingdom Bacillati; phylum Actinomycetota; class Actinomycetes; order Kitasatosporales; family Streptomycetaceae; genus Streptomyces; species Streptomyces sp. NPDC058246. The sequence goes on from NZ_JBHVWZ010000022.1 coordinate 112,544, forward strand.
GTGGCGCAGTAGCCGCGCCCCGGAAGGGTTGCGCGGTCCCTGCGCCTCTGAAGGGTTGCGCGGTCCCTGCGCCTCTGAAGGGTTGCGCGGTCCCTGCGCCCGTGGAGGTTGCGCGGTCCCCCGCGCCCCTGACGGGGCACGGGGCGGGGGCGAAAACACCCCCCGGCTCCCCACCCCCGTACCCTTGGTCCGTGACCAGCCCCACCCCCGACGCCCTCCTGGGCCCCGCCGACATCCGCGAGCTCGCGGGTGCCCTCGGCGTACGGCCCACCAAGCAGCGCGGCCAGAACTTCGTCATCGACGCGAACACGGTGCGCCGCATCGTGCGGACCGCGGAGGTGCGGCCCGACGACGTGGTCGTGGAGGTGGGCCCCGGCCTCGGCTCCCTGACGCTGGCCCTGCTGGAGGCCGCCGACCGGGTCACGGCAGTGGAGATCGACGACGTACTGGCCGGAGCGCTGCCGTCGACCGTCGCGGCGCGCATGCCGGAGCGCGCGGAGCGTTTCGCGCTCGTGCACTCCGACGCGATGCACGTACAGGAGCTGCCCGGACCGGCCCCCACCGCGCTCGTCGCCAACCTCCCCTACAACGTCGCCGTGCCCGTCCTGCTGCACATGCTCGAGACCTTCCCGAGCATCGAGCGGACGCTGGTGATGGTGCAGGCGGAGGTCGCCGACCGGCTCGCGGCGGCGCCGGGCTCGAAGGTGTACGGCGTTCCGTCCGTGAAGGCGAACTGGTACGCCGAGGTGAAGCGCGCCGGTTCCATCGGCCGCAACGTCTTCTGGCCCGCGCCCAACGTCGACAGCGGGCTCGTGGCGCTCACCCGGCGCGCCGAGCCGCTCAAGACGACGGCCACGAGGCGCGAGGTGTTCGCCGTGGTCGACGCCGCGTTCGCCCAGCGGCGCAAGACGCTGCGCGCCGCGCTCGCCGGGTGGGCCGGATCCACGGCCGCCGCCGAGGCCGCGCTCGTCGCCGCCGGTGTCTCGCCGCAGGCCCGCGGGGAGTCGCTCACGGTCGAGGAGTTCGCCCGTATCGCCGAGAACAAAACCGACGGCGAGACCGATGGCGAGACCGGCGGCGAGGTCGACAGCGAGACCGGGCACAAGGCCGCCACCAGGGCCGGGCGCAGGGCCGCCACCAAGACCGAACGCAAGGCCGCCACCAAGGCCCAGCACATGACCGACGGCAGGACCGAGACCGCGGCCGAGACCGTGACGACGGCCGAGCCCGAGACCGAGAACGAGGAGTCGGCCCAGTCGTGACGGAGACGGTGACGGTACGCGTCCCTGCCAAGGTCAACGTCCAGCTCGCGGTGGGCGGCGCCCGCCCCGACGGTTTCCACGACCTGGCCAATGTCTTCCTCGCGGTCGGCCTCTACGACGAGGTGACCGTGACCCCGGCCGAGGAGCTGCGCGTCACCTGCGCGGGTCCGGACGCCGGACAGGTCCCCCTGGACCGTACGAACCTCGCGGCCCGCGCGGCCCTCGAACTCGCCCGCCGCTACGGCATCGACCCCGCCGTCCACCTGCACATCGCCAAGGACATCCCCGTCGCGGGCGGCATGGCCGGCGGCAGTGCGGACGGCGCCGGCGCCCTGCTCGCCTGCGACACCCTGTGGGGCACGAACGCCTCCCGCGACGAACTCCTCGACATCTGCGCGGAGTTGGGCAGCGACGTGCCGTTCAGCCTGGTGGGCGGGGCGGCGCTGGGCACCGGGCGCGGTGAACGGCTCAGGGTCCTGGAGGTCGGCGGCACCTTCCACTGGGTCTTCGCGATGGCCGGGCGAGGGCTGTCGACTCCCGCGGTCTTCCGGGAGTTCGACCGGATGAACGAGGGCGTACGGATCCCCGAGCCCGTCGCCTCGCAGGAACTGCTCGACGCCCTGGCGAAGGGGGATGCGGGGGCCCTCTCGCGGGCGGTGTCCAACGACCTTCAGCCCGCCGCCCTCTCCCTCTTCCCGGAGCTCGCCGACACCCTCGCCGCGGGTCGCGCAGCGGGCGCCCTCGCCGCGCTCGTCTCCGGTTCCGGTCCGACTACGGCCTTCCTCGCGGCGGACGCGGAGTCCGCGCGGACGGTCGCCGAGGCCCTGCTCGCCTCGGGCACCTGCCGCTCCGTACGGGTCACCGAGAGCCCGGCGCCGGGTGCGAACGTGCTCTGATCTCCGACGGACGAGCTACTGCTGCCCTGCTGGGGGTGCTGCTCAGCTCGTCGCGCCGAACCACACGGCGACGGCCAGGAACGCCAGGCCTGCGAACAGCATGAACACCACCGGACCCGCGGTGTGCCGCCACATGAGGACCGGGCCGTCTGCGGGCGGTGGGGCAGGTACGCCACCCCACCTCCCGCCCGTGGTCAGCGCCGGCCCCGTCCTGCGCATCCGCGGCGAGAACTCCACCCGGTAGCCGCGCTGGTCGGTTCAGGCGATGACGGGCACCCAGGGAGGTCCCGAATCAGGGTTGTCGACCCGCACGTTGTCGACCACGACGCCGTGTGTACGGGTCCCGTGCCGCCTCAACCGCCGTACCAGCGCGGCTTCCCGCAGTGCGACCCCCAGGAGCGGCCCCTGGGGGCTGCCGCCGCGCCCTCGAGGGGCGCGGGGAACTGCGCGACAAGCCCCCGCCCATCCGCAGGCCATCCGCAGCCAAAGAACCAAGCAGGGGGTCTGGGGCGCAGCCCCAGGACGGGACGCGCAGGGACGGGGCGGGCAGGGACGCGCAGGGACGGGCAGGGATGAGTAGGGAGGGGCGGAGGGGGGCGAAAAAGCTCAGGGATCGGCCGACGCGTCGCGCCGACTACCCTTGAGGGTCGATCGTCCCCCTTGTCAGGAGAGAAATGGCCGTCAACCTGGTCAATGTCGAGTCCGTCAGCAAGGTGTACGGCACCCGTGCACTGCTTGACGGAGTCTCCCTCGGCGTCAGCGAGGGAGACCGGATCGGCGTGGTCGGCCGGAACGGTGACGGCAAGACCACCCTCATCCGCATGCTCGCCAAGCTGGAGGAGGCCGACACCGGCCGTGTCACCCAGTCCGGCGGCCTGCACCTGGGGGTGCTGACCCAGCACGACTCCCTCGACCCCACGGCCACCGTCCGCCATGAGGTCATCCGGGACATGGCCGACCACGAGTGGGCGGGCAACTCCAAGATCAGGGACGTACTGACGGGTCTCTTCGGCGGCCTCGACCTGCCCGGCTTCCCGCAGGGGCTGGACACCGTGATCGGCCCCCTCTCCGGTGGCGAGCGCCGCCGTATCGCGCTCGCCAAGCTCCTCATCGAGGAGCAGGACCTGATCATCCTCGACGAGCCCACGAACCACCTCGACGTGGAAGGCATCGCCTGGCTCGCGCAGCACCTGCGCGCACGCCGCTCGGCCCTTGTCTGCGTCACCCACGACCGGTGGTTCCTCGACCAGGTCTGCACCCGCATGTGGGACGTGCAGAAGGGCGCGGTGTACGAGTACGAGGGCGGCTACTCCGACTACGTCTTCGCCCGCGCCGAGCGTGAGCGCATCGCCGCCACCGAGGAGGTAAAGCGGCAGAACCTCGTGCGCAAGGAGCTGGCCTGGCTGCGCCGCGGCGCCCCCGCCCGCACGTCCAAGCCGCGCTTCCGCGTCGAGGCCGCCAACGAACTCATCGCGGACGTGCCGCCGCCCCGCGACAAGAGCGAGCTGATGAAGTTCGCCAGCTCGCGGCTCGGCAAGACCGTCTTCGATCTGGAGGACGTGACCGTGCAGGCCGGGCCCAAGGTGCTCCTCAAGCACCTCACCTGGCAGCTCGGGCCCGGCGACCGGGTCGGACTCGTCGGCGTGAACGGCGCGGGCAAGACCTCCCTCCTGCGTGCCATGGCCGAGGCCGCCCGGAGCGAGGGGGAGCGGCAGCCCGCGGCCGGGCGGATCAGCACCGGCAAGACCGTCAAGCTCGCCTACCTCTCGCAGGAGGTCGCCGAACTCGACCCGACCTGGCGCGTGCTCCAGGCCGTCCAGGCCGTGCGCGACCGGGTCGACCTCGGCAAGGGGCGCGAGATGACCGCGGGGCAGCTCTGCGAGACGTTCGGCTTCAACAACGAGAAGCAGTGGACGCCGGTCGGGGACCTCTCCGGTGGTGAGCGCCGCCGGCTCCAGCTCCTGCGGCTCCTCATGGACGAGCCCAACGTCCTCTTCCTCGACGAGCCCACCAACGACCTCGACATCGAGACCCTCACCCAGCTCGAGGACCTGCTCGACGGGTGGCCCGGCTCGATGGTCGTGATCTCCCACGACCGGTTCTTCATCGAGCGCACGACGGACAACGTCTTCGCGCTGCTCGGCGACGGCACGCTGCGGATGCTGCCGCGCGGGATCGACGAGTACCTGGAGCGGCGCAAGCGGATCGAGGAGGTCGCGGCCGCCGCCGTGCTCGCCTCCGCTCCGGCTTCCGCCAAGACCGCGTCCGCCGCCGACGCCCGCGCCGCGAAGAAGGAACTCCAGAAGATCGAGCGCCAGCTGGACAAGATCTCCGAGAAGGAGACGAAGCTGCACGCCCAAATCGCCGACAACGCGACCGACTTCGCGCGGGTCGCCAAACTCGACACCGAGTTGCGCGAGTTGGCCGGGGAGCGCGAAGAACTGGAAATGCGCTGGCTGGAGCTGGCGGAGGACGCGTGAGCGGAGTGGTCGGCGCGTGACCGGAGCGGTCGGCGCTTGAGCGGGGGAGAGGGCGCGTGCGCGAAGTGGTTGGTGCTTGACGCCAGAGAGGACGCGTGCGCGAAGTGGCTGGCGCTTGACCGCCGGAGGGGGCGTGCGGGCAGGGCAGTTGGCGCGTGAGTTCTGGAGGAGGCGTGCCGGCACGGGGGCGGTGCGTGAGTGCGGGAGAGGGCGCGTGACCAGGGGAGCGGCGCTGACGTCAGCAGGCGCGCACTCCTGGAGTGCGCGGCGCGCAACGGGGTGTGTACGCCAAGAGCACGGCGCTCGGGCGTCAACGCGCGCCCCACGTAAGCCTTGCGCGCAAGGCGCGCACGCCACCCCCGCACCCCGCAAGGGCACACCCGCGCCCTGCAAGGGCACCGCGCGCCCCGCGTGAAGGGCGCGTGAAGGCGCGTAACGGCGGCATCACGGGCCGGTTCTCCCTTGGGAACAGGGGCGGGACCGGCCCCCTGTTCATGGCTGCCAGAGTGATAGAAAGAGCGGTCTGAGAACAGTCTGAGAACCGCCGGGCGTGGCGCGAATCGAGCGCCGCCGGTGGGGCGCCACATCAGTGAAGAGGGGGGAAGCGCTGATGAGTCAGCCGCCGAGTCAGCCGCCGCAGGGCGGCTTCGGAGCACCAGAGGACCAGCCGCCGACGGGAGGCTTCGGCGCTCCACATGACCCGAGGGCGCACGACGGATTCGGCGCGCCCCAGGGCGCACCCGCGCCCCAGGGCACACCCCCTGGCGCACCCCAAGGCCCGCCCCCCGGCGCGTCCCAGGATCCGCGCGCCCAGGACACACCCCCTCCGCCCGCGCAGCCGCCCGCGCCGCCCCAGGCGCCCGCGCCCCCGCAGACACCGCCCGCCGCCGGCCCCCAGCAGCCCGGTTACGGATACCCCCAGCAGCCGGGCCCCTACGCCCAGCCGGGCCCGTACGGGCAGCCGCAGCCGCAGCAGCCGGGACCATACGGACAGCCGCAGCAGCCGGGCCCGTACGGGCAGCCGCACCCGCAGCAGCCGGGACCGTACGGCCAGCCCGGTGCCTACGGGCAGCCGCAGCAGCCCGGTTATGGATACCCGCCCCAGGCGCAGTACCCGGGCGGGCCCGGCACCCCGCCGCCCGGCGGCCCCGGCGGCCCCGGCGGCGGCAAGAACCCTTTCAAGGGGAAGCCCGCCGTGGTCATCGGCGCCTCCGTGGCCGCCCTGCTCGTGATCGGCGGCACGGTATGGGCCGTCAGCAGTGGTGGGGGCGACGGCAAGAAGCCGGTCGCCCACAGCAGCGAAAGCGGCAAGGCGTCCGCCTCCGCCTCCGACGCCCCGGTCAACCCAGGTGACGGCAGCGGCAATGGCGGCGAGGATCCGCAGAACCTCAACGAGGGCCGCCAGGCCGGTGAGGCGAAGGTGCTCTGGTACAAGCAGGCGCCGGACGCGCCCGGTTCCGGCGCCGACGCCCCCGGGCTGTGGATCACCGGCAAGACCGCGGTGAAAGCGGCGTACAAGCAGCTCTTCGCGTTCAACGTCGGGGACGGCAAGCCCACTTGGGACGCGATCACCTTCCCGCAGAAGATCTGCGCGGTCACCCCGCAGAAGACGTCCGACGACAAGGTCGTCGTGGCGTACATGAGCGGCTCCAGTGACAGCGCCAAGTGCAACCAGCTCCAGCAGGTCGACCTCGGCACCGGCGCCAAGGGCTGGAGCGGCAAGGTCCCCGACGGGGAGCTCTTCGACAGCACGCTCTCGGTCGAACTGTCCATCACCGGCGACACGTTGACGGTCGGCCGCTCGATGTCCGGTACGGCGTACGACGTCGGCAGCGGCAAGAAGCTGTGGGACAAGAAGAAGTACGGCGCGGGCTGCTACCCGGCCGGCTTCGCGGGCGGCTCCAAGCTGGTCTCCGTCGCCTCCTGCGGTGTCGGCACAGACACCGAGCACGACGAGGTGCAGGAGCTGGACCCGGCCACCGGCAAGACCAAGTGGACGACGAAGATCCCCAAGGGCTGGACCGTCGAGCGTACTTACTCGGTCAACCCCGTCGTCCTCTACATGACCAACAAGGACAAGAAGACGGTGAACGTCACCGCGCTGAAGAACAACGGTGACATCCGCTCACAGCTGGAGAGCAAGGACTCCTTCGCGCCCGAGTGCGGCTACGCCATCCTCGACCGCGATCTGACCGGCTGCCTGGGCACCGCCTCCGACGCCAACACCCTCTACCTGCCGACCGAGGCGAAGAGCGGCGCCAACGAGGTGGTCGCGTTCAGCCTGGAGACCGGCAAGGAGAAGTGGCGCGTCAAGTCGCCGGCGGACGAGTCGATGATGCCGCTGAAGATGGACGGCACGAACCTCGTCGCCTATGTCGAGCCGTCGTACGACGCCGGTGGACAGATCGTGTCGATCCCGACGACCGGCAGCAGCCACAAGGCGACCAAGCTGCTGCAGATGCCGCAGGGCACCGCGGACATCGAGAACGGTTTCTTCTCGAAGGCGGTCGACTACGTGGACGGGCGCTTCTACATCTCCACCACCAGGCTGACGGGCAATGACGACGCGAAGGAGAAGTTGATGCTGGCCTACGGCAAGTGACCCACGTCCGCCTCTCGTTCAGACCCGCCATCCCTTCGTATTCCGAGGTACACACGTCATGAGTCAGCCGCCCCCGCCACCGCCGAACCAGCCCCCGCAGGGCGGTTTCGGTGCTCCGCAGGACCCGCCGCCCGGTGGTTTCGGTGCCCCGCAGGACCAGCCCCCCGGCGGGTTCGGCGCCCCGACGCCCCCGCCGCCGCCCGCGCAGGGCCCCGGTTACGGCTACCCGCAGACGCCCCCGGCTCCGCAGACGCCCCCGCCCGCCCCGCCGCAGCAGCCGTACGGCTACCCCCAGACCCCGCCGCCCCCGGCCCAGCCCGGCTATGGCTACCCGGGCCAGCAGCCGCAGTACGGTGCCCCGGGCCAGCCGCAGGCCCCGTACGGCGCGCCGCAGCAGCCGTACGGCTATCCGCAGCCGCAGAACATGCCGATGCAACCGCAGGCGGCCCAAGGAAGCGGCGGCGGGCGGAAGTTCAACAGCCAACTGGTCATCATCGTGGCGGCCGTGGTGGCCGTCGCGCTGATCATCGGCGGCGGTGTCTGGTACGCAAGCTCCTCGTCCGGCAAGGACGACAGCAAGGACACCTCGTCCGGTCCGGGCGGTGGCAGCGGCGGCCAGGGCGGTACGGACGGCGGCAAGACCGGCGGCTCCCACGGCAAGGAGAAGGTGCCGTCCAACACCAGCTCCACGGTGCTGTTCCAGATCCCCGCGCCCGCCGTGAAGAAGGACGACAACAGCGTGACCACCGTCGGCTCCTGGCTCACCGACAAGGTGTACGCCAAGAGCGGCAACGCCGAGGTCGTCGGCTACGACCCCGACTCCGGCGCCAAGCTGTGGACGATCAAGCTGCCCGGCCCGGTGTGCCAGGCCAGCCGCCACACCACCGACGCCAACCGCACGGCGATCATCTACGAGCCCGCCATGCCGACCAAGGCGGACCCGTCGCACGGCTGCAGCCAGCTCGCGGCCCTCGACCTCGACGCGGGCAAGAAGCTGTGGACCAAGACGGTCAAGTCGGGTGACGAGCTGATCAGCCTCGACAACGTCACGGTGAGCGCGAACACCGTCGCCGCGGGCAGCACCAGCGGCGGCGCGGCCTTCGACATCTCCACCGGCAAGCAGCTGTGGGCGCCGAAGCCCACCGACAGCTGCTACGACTCCGGGTACGGCGGCGGCGACAAGCTGGTCGCGGTCCGCAAGTGCGGTGAGTACGGCAGCACCCGTCAGCTGAGCATCCAGACGATCAACCCGAAGTCCGGGACGGTGCTCTCCGAGTACAAGATGGCGCCCGGCATCGAGTACGCGAGCGTCGTGTCGACCAACCCGCTCGTCGTGGCCGCCGACGTCGGCGACTCCGCCGGTGACGGCAGCGGCATCTCGGACTTCTTCTCCATCGACAACAAGACCGGCACGCTGCGTACGAAGATCTCGGCGCCCGGCAAGACGTACGCCGCCCGCTGCGACGGGATCACCCGGATCGAGTACTGCTCCTCGCTCGCCGTCGGCAACGACAAGCTCTACATCCCGACCGAGGAGCACGACGGCTCCGGCGACTACAGCCGGACCAACGAGATCGTCGCCTTCGACCTCGCCACCGGGAAGCAGACCGGTCAGCGCGCCGACGCGGGTGACGGCTACTCCCTCACCCCGCTGCGCATGGACGGCACCAACCTCCTGGCGTACAAGCGTCCGCCGTACGACAAGGGCGGGCAGATCGTCACCATCGACGGGACCTCCTTCAAGGAGACCAAGCTCCTGGAGAACCCGTCGACCGAGGCGGTCCGCAACGTGGAGACCAGCATGCTGCCGGATTACGCCGAGATCCTCTACAAGGACGGCCACCTGTACATGTCCGCGGTCTACGCCAGCAAGCTGTCGGCGTCGGACGACAAGGAGTACCTGGCGATCGCCTTCGGCGCACAGTAGGCGCGCAGCAGCCGAGCCGAGATCGCCGAGCGGCCCCGCCCCTGTTCAGGGGTGGGGCCGTTCACGTACCCCTCATCACTCCCGAATGGTAGGGATTTCGATATTCCGGGGCACTTCTCTCCAGTAGGGGAAGCGCAACGTCGAACAAGCGTGTAGCTTCCGGGGGATGGAGAGCCGGGGGGCTCCTAATCCACGGGGAACCAGTGGGGATGCTTGGGGGGACTGGGGGGTTGCCTGATGGGAGTGCGGCTCATGGTGGTCGACGACCACCGATTGCTCGCCGAGGCCTTGGCCTCGGCCTTGAAGCTGCGGGGGCACCGGGTGCTCGCCGCGGCGGCGCCGGCCGCGGGAGCGGCTGAGCTGGTGATCACGCGGGCACCCGAGGTGTGCCTGATCGGTACGGCGACACCCGCCGAGCCGGGGATCTTCGATCCGGTGGTGAAGATCAAGAGGGAGCGCCCGCAGGTGGCGGTCCTCGTCCTCGGCCCGGTGCCGAACCCGCGCGGCATCGCCGCCGCGTTCGCCGCCGGCGCCTCGGGTTACGTACGTCATGACGAACGCATAGAGGGCGTCGAGCGCGCGATCATGAAGGCGAGGGCGGGCGAGGCGGCGGTCGCCCCGCAGTTGCTCCAGGGCGCCTTCAGTGAACTCCTGAACCCCGCCGCCCAGCCGGACGACGAGGGCCAGCGGCTCCTCCAGATGCTCACCCCGCGAGAGGTGGAGGTCCTGGTGAGGGTCGCCGACGGGGAGGATACGAGACTCATCGCGGCCGGCATGGGGATAGCTCCGTCGACCGCCCGGACCCATGTCCAGCGGGTGCTGATGAAGCTGGGGGTGGGCTCACGCCTGGAGGCGGCGGCGCTGGCGGCGCGGACGGGACTGCTGGACCGGGCGGGACCGGTGCCGACACCGGCCTCGCCCGGGAGCACGGAAGACTGAGGGGTCGGGGCTCAGCGCTCGGGGCTCGGCGCCAGAGCTCGCGGCTCAGGGCTCGGCGCCCAGAGCTCGGGGCTCAGGGCTCAGAGCCCAGGGCTCAGGGCCGAGGAAGCTCAGGACTGACGACTGGGGACTAACGGCGTTCGTCCTCGAAGCTGGCGAAGTAGGCGGCGGCCATGTCCTCGTCGGCGTGGCCTCGGGCGGCGGCGCGGGCGAGGCGTTCCGCCGCCGCTTCGGTCACGTCGAGGCGGACGCCGTGCTGCTGCCCGGCCTGGACGATCAGCCGGGCGTCCTTCTCGGCGGTGGCGACCGCGAAACTGGCCGGTGTGAAGCGGTCCTCCAGGATGAGCGAGGCCTTGGCGCGCAGGTAGCCCATGTCGAGCGGGCCACCGGCGATGATGTCGAAGAAGCCCTGTGGGTCCACGCCGAGTCCCTTGGCCAGGGCGAGGATCTCGCCGCACGCGGCGGTGGCGGTGACGACCCAGGTGTTGGCCACGAGCTTGAGGCGGGTGGCACTGGCCGCCGCCCCGTCCTCGCCGGTCCATACGGTACGGGCCCCGACGGCGTCGAAGACGGGCGTGACGGCCTCCCGCCCTTCGCTCGGTCCTGCTGCCAGCACGGTCAGCTGCCCGGCCTCCGCGGGCTCGCGGGTCCCGAGGACGGGCGAGTCGAAGAAGACCAGCTCCTGCTCGCGGGCGAAGTCGGCCAGCTCGCGCACGCCGTCGATCCCGGCGGTCGTGCACTGCGCCCAGACGGTCCCGGGACGCAGCCCGGGCGCCGCCTGCCGCATCACCTCCAGCGCGGCGGCTCCGTCGTACACCATGGTCAGGACGACATCGGCGCCCCGCACGGCCTCCGCCGGGCTGTCGGTGACCTGCGCGCCGTCGGCGGCGAGCGGCTCGGCCTTGTCGCGGCTGCGGTTCCAGGCCCGGACGGTGTGCCCGGCGCGGGCGAGGTTACGGGCCATCGCGGCGCCCATGATGCCGGTGCCCAGGACACTTACGGTGAGTTCGTCGGTCATGAGGCCAGCTTCCCCCGCTCGGTGAGGAGAACCCGGCAACCCGGCATCACATGCGCACGTGGCGCTCGATGTCCTCCCTGAACTCGGTGAGCGCCTGCTCAGTGAGGGTGGGACGGGTGTCCGCGATCGCGGCGAGATAGTCCTCGGTGCCGGCCGGTGCGCCCCTGCGGTCGGTGACCTCGCGTTCGAAGGCCGCCTGGGAGCCCTTGCGGGCGGCGAACTCGATGTCGGCGGGGGTGAACATCTCGCTGGCCGCCACCAGCCGGTGCAGCTCGACCCCGTCGGCGGCGGGGCCGAGGTAGCGCCGCCAGATGGCTTCCCGGGCCGCCGGATCGGGGGGACCGACGGGGATGACGTAGTCGAAGCGGCCGGGGCGCAGGAACGCCGGGTCGAGGGAGCGGACGGAGTTGGTGGCGCAGATCAGCAGCCGGTCGTCGTGGTCGCGGAAGCCCGGGATCAGCTTGAGCAGTTCGTTGGTGACGCCGTGGCCCGGGTCGACGGCCAGGCCGGACCGGACGCCGGCGATCTCCTCGACCTCGTCGATGAACAGGAGAACGGTCTCCAGCCCGGCCAGGTCGTGGAACGTGTCCCGCAGGGAGGCGGCCAGGCTGCCGGCTTCCGCGGCGAGCCGGGAGGGGAAGAGCTCCACGAACGGCCACTCCAGCCGGGAGGCGACGGCCCTGGCGAAGCTGGTCTTGCCGGTGCCCGGCGGCCCGAAGAGGATGACCGCCTTGGGCGGGGTGACCCCGTAACGGTCGGCCAGTGCGGGCTCGGCCAGCGGCAGCACGATCCGCCGCTCGATGGCTTCCTTCTCCCGCTCCATCCCCGCGAGTGCGCCCCAGAGTCCCTGTGGCTGCACCCGGCCGCCGAGTTCCGCGAGGAGACCGGCGTCGCTCGCGCCGAGATGCTCGATCTTCTCGTAGAAGACCAGCCCGTCGTGGGTGCGGTAGCCGGAGTTCTCCAGGGCCGCGGTGCCGGTGGCCCCCGGGGCGAGCAGTGCGCCGATCCGGCGTATGCCCTGCGTGCGCAGGCGCCGTTCGAGTTCGGCGACCAGGGAGCTTCCGATGCCGCGGCTGCGCCAGTTCCCGGCGAGCGCCACCAGTGTGATCCAGGCCCGTTCGCCCTGGGTCTGCGCCACCGCCAGGCCCACCAGGTCGTCGCCGACCACCGCGACCACCGCGGGGCCGCCGGTGCGGGCCGCGGCCATCACCTCGGAGACGGGGAACACGGGAGGCGAGTCGTCCCTCTGCCGGTCCTGGTCCCAGATCTGGATGGCACGGTCGAGATCGTCGTCGCGGAAGTCCCGCAATCGCCACGTCGGCATCATCGCCACCTCGCCGACTTCCCATTGTCCGCGCGGTTCGGACCCGGGGCGACCGGGCGGCGCCCAGGCTCACATCCCGTCGATCCGCCAGGCGGTCATGCCTGTCGCTCCGGGCTTTCCCCGGACATCGACGTGGAGAGTCCTCGGCGGTGGATCGCCCGGACACCACGGAGCTGTCACAGGGGACCGCCTTGTTCGAGGCCGACTGCGCAGGTACGGGGCCGGAGTCCCGTCGGTGAACCCCGGCCCCGCGTCAGGTGGTTACTGCGACGGCGCCTCGTCCTCCGGCGCCTGGGGTGTGGGCGGAGCCAGCGGGCGGAGCCAGAGCCAGACCACGAAGAAGATGCCCAGGGCGAGCATGCCCAGGCCGGTCCAGAGGTTGATGTTGACGCCGTCGGCCTTGGCCAGGTTGGCGTCGGAGACGGTGATGCCGGCGATCGTGACGATGATGCCGTAGATGACGAACAGGCCACCGATGATGGTGCGGATGTCGAAGAGGCGCGCGGCCGTCGCGGACACCTTCTCCAGCTCCGTGACCTCGCGCTGGACGTCCTTCTCGGAATATCCGGAGTGTTCAGACATGGTCTCTCAATCCTCCCGCGATCAGAACGAGAACGGGATGTAGCAGGCGGCGGCGAGGACGACCGCGCCCCAGCCCAGCAGCGCTGGCCTGCGGTACCAGGCGTCGTCGCCGACGGCGGGCGCCTCGGCCATGCCGGGGGAGCGGGTGCCGTAGACGAGGCCCTGGAGTTCCTCCGCCGGCTTGGGGGCGGTGAAGAGCGAGACCGCCACCATGACCACCGCACCGGCCACGAAGCCCGCGATCGCCGAGACGAAGTTGGCGCCCTGGTCGGAGGGGATGTCGATGATTCCCTGCTTGTAGATGACGAAGTAGTTGACCATCGCGGCCGTCGTGCCGGCCAGCAGGCCCCAGAAACCCGACTTCACCGAGGCGCGCTTCCAGAACATGCCGACGATGAAGACCACGAACATCGGCACGTTGAAGAAGGAGAACAGCGTCTGGAGGTAGCTCATGATGTTCGAGAAGGACGACGCCAGGAACGCCGTACCCATCGACGCCAGGACGCCGATCACCGTGATCAGCCGGCCGAAGCGGACGTAGTAGCCGTCCTCCCGCCCCTTGACCACGTACTTCGCCCAGATGTCCGTCGTGAAGACGGTGTTGAAGGACGAGACGTTGGCCGCCATGCCCGCCATGAAGGCGGCGAGCAGGCCCGTCACCGCGATGCCGAGAACACCGTTCGGCAGCAGCTCCTGCATCAGATAGGGGATCGCGTCGTTGTACTGGAGTCCCGAACCGCTCGTGCCGATCTTCGGGACCAGGACGGCCGCCACCAGACCCGGGATCATCACCAGGAAGACGATGAAGATCTTCGGGTACGCGGCGATGAGCGGGGTGCGCTGGGCCGCGGAGAGGTTCTTGGCCGACAGCGCGCGCTGGACCTCGGCGAAGTTCGTCGTCCAGTAGCCGAAGGACAGGACGAAGCCGAGTCCCAGCACGATCGTCAGCCAGTTCGCGCCCAGCGGGTTGACGCTGCCGATGCCCGTGCCGCCCCAGGCGGTCGTGAAGTTGGCGCCGTGGGTCTGGTCGAGCGAGTGCGTCAGGCCGTCCCAGCCGCCCACCCGCTTCAGCCCGAGCGCGGCGATCGGGATCAGCGCGGCGAGGATGACGAAGAACTGGAGCACTTCGTTGTAGATCGCGGAGGACAGACCGCCGAGCGTGATGTACGCGAGGACGAAGAGGCCGGCCACCACGATCGCCACCCACTGCGGCCAGCCGAGCAGCGCCTCGACGACGATCGCGAGCGAGTAGAGGTTGACGCCCGCGATCAGGATGGCGGCGAAGGCGAACAGGATCGAACTCAGCAGGTGCGCCCACTTGTCGAAGCGGAGCAGCAGGAACTCCGGGACCGAGCGGACCTTCGAGCCGTAGTAGAAGGGCATCATCACCAGGCCGAGGAAGACCATGGCGGGGATGGCGCCGATCCAGTACCAGTGCACGGTGTAGACGCCGTACTGGGCGCTGTTGGCGGCCATGCCCAGGATCTCGGTGGCGCCCAGGTTGGCGGAGATGAACGCGAGTCCGGTGACCCACGCGGGCAGGGAACGCCCGGAGAGGAAGAAGTCGAGGCTCGTCTTCACCGAGCGGCGGGCGGCGAACCCGATGCCGAGGACCGCGACGAAGTAGATCGCCAGGATCGTGTAGTCGAGGCCGTTGGTGGGGAGCCGGAGCCCGGCGGCCAGGTGGATGCCCGGTTGGGCCAGCGATGTGCCTGGTTCGGCCAGGAATGTGAGCGATTGTGTGGGGGACTGCATAAGAACTCGCTTCGTCTCGCTTCGTTGCGCGAACTGATCGGATCGTTGTGTGAAGTGATCAGAGCGGAACCTACGCCTCCACCTTCAGGAAATGAACACTTCTGTTGGTGTCCTTTGTTTGATTGTGATGTTGACGGAGGTGGTGGTTTGTGGTTTGTTGTGTTCGGTTCTGTTTGAAGGCTTGAATGGGCGCGGATGGGGAGTCCGACTGTGAAGAAGACCTCGACCCGGCTGGCCGACGGTCGTGAGCTCATCTACTACGACGCGCGCGACGACTCGGTGCGCGACGCGGTGGACCGGCGCCCGCTCGAACCGACCGTCACCACTTCGGAGGTACGCCGCGATCCGCTGCTCGGCGACACGGTCGCGATCGCCTCGCACCGCCAGGGGCGCACGTACCACCCGCCCGCGAACGAGTGCCCGCTGTGCCCGTCCTCCGGCGACCGGCTGAGCGAGATCCCCGACTCCTCGTACGACGTCGTGGTCTTCGAGAACCGCTTCCCCTCGCTGGCCGGCGACTCCGGCCGCTGCGAGGTCGTCTGCTTCACCTCCGACCACGACGCGTCCTTCGCCGACCTGACGGAGGAGCAGGCGAGGCTGGTGCTGGACGCGTGGACGGACCGGACCGCCGAGCTGTCCCATCTGCCCTCCGTGGAACAGGTCTTCTGCTTCGAGAACCGCGGCGCCGAGATCGGCGTGACCCTGGGGCACCCGCACGGACAGATCTACGGCTACCCCTTCACCACCCCGCGCACCGCGCTGATGCTGCGTTCACTGGCAACTCATAAGGAGGCGACCGGCGGGGAGAACCTCTTCGACGCGGTCGTCGCGCGGGAGCTCGCGGACGGCTCCCGGGTCGTCCTGTCGAGTGACCACTGGGTGGCCTTCGTGCCGTACGCGGCGCACTGGCCGTACGAGGTCCACCTGTACCCGCGCCGCCGCGTGCCCGATCTGCTGGGCCTGGACGAGGACGCGCGCACAGAGTTCCCCCAGGTCTATCTGGAACTCTTGAGGCGCTTCGACCGGATCTTCGATGGATCGGGTGGTGGGAAAGAAGGGGCGTCGGGTGGTGGGAAAGAAGGGGCAGGGGAGCCGCCGACGCCGTACATCGCCGCATGGCACCAGGCGCCGTTCGGTTCGCTGGAGGAGTTCGAGGGCGTCAACCGGGACGACTTCGCGCTTCACCTCGAGCTTTTCACCATTCGCCGCACTTCCGGCAAGCTGAAGTTCCTCGCGGGTTCCGAATCCGGCATGAGCGTGTTCATCAACGACGTGCCGCCGGAGACCGCGGCCCAGCGACTGCGAGAGGTAGCGAGTTCATGAGTGGGAAGTACCTGGTCACCGGTGGCGCGGGCTATGTGGGCAGCGTGGTCGCCCAGCACCTGATCGAGGCCGGCCACGAGGTCGTCGTCCTGGACAACCTCTCCACGGGCTTCCGCGAGGGTGTGCCGGCGGGTGCTTCTTTCGTGGAGGGTGACATCCGCGACGCCGCCAAGTGGCTGGACTCCTCCTTCGACGCCGTGCTGCACTTCGCCGCGTTCTCGCAGGTCGGCGAGTCCGTCGTGAAGCCCGAGAAGTACTGGGACAACAACGTCGGCGGCACGATGGCGCTGCTCGCCGCGATGCGCGAGGCGGGCGTCCGCAAGCTGGTCTTCTCCTCCACGGCAGCGACGTACGGCGAGCCGGAGGTCACCCCGATCGTGGAGTCCGCGCCCACCAAGCCCACCAACCCCTACGGCGCCTCGAAGCTCGCCGTCGACCACATGATCACCGGCGAGGCGGCGGCGCACGGGCTGGGCGCGGTCTCCCTGCGGTACTTCAACGTGGCGGGCGCGTACGGGGCGACCGGCGAGCGGCACGACCCCGAGTCGCACCTCATCCCGCTGGTCCTCCAGGTCGCGCAGGGCCGCCGCGACGTGATCTCGGTCTACGGCGACGACTACCCGACGCCGGACGGCACCTGCGTCCGGGACTACATCCACGTCGCGGACCTGGCCGAGGCGCACCTGCTGGCGCTCACCGCCGCGCAGCCCGGCGAGCACCTGATCTGCAACCTCGGCAACGGCAACGGCTTCTCGGTCCGCGAGGTCATCGAGACGGTGCGCCAGGTGACCGGCCACCCCATCCCCGAGGTGATCGCCCCGCGCCGCGGCGGCGACCCGGCGGTGCTGGTGGCCTCGGCGGCCACGGCCCGGGAGCGGCTCGGCTGGAACCCGTCCCGCGCGGATCTCGCGGGGATCGTCGCGGACGCGTGGGAGTTCGCACAGACCGCGGCAGGCAACGCGGCAGAGACCGCGGCAGACAACGCGGCACAGAACGCGGCGAAGGGATAGCACGTGGGGGTACGTGAGGGCTTCGAGGAGCTGTACGGGACGGCCCCGGAGGGCGTCTGGGCGGCGCCGGGCCGGGTCAACCTGATCGGCGAGTACACCGACTTCAACGAGGGCTTCGTGATGCCGCTCGCCCTGCCGCACACGGCGGTGGCCGCGGTGTCGCGCCGCTCCGACGGCGTGCTCCGGCTCCACTCGGCGGACATCGAGGGACCGGTCGTCGAGCTGGACGTCGACGCGCTGGAGCCCCTGACCGACACCAGCTGGGCCGCGTACCCGGCGGGCGTGGTGTGGGCGCTGCGCTCGGCGGGCCACCCGGTGGGCGGTGCGGATGTGCACCTGGCCTCGACGGTCCCCACCGGGGCGGGCCTCTCCTCCTCCGCCGCCCTGGAGGTCGTCACGGCGCTGGCCCTCGACGACCTGTACGAACTCGGCCTCAGCTGCTCCGAGTTGGCCCTGATCGCCCAGCGCGCCGAGAACGACTTCGTCGGTGTGCCGTGCGGCGTGATGGACCAGACGGCGTCCGCGTGCTGCGCCGAGGGATACGCCCTGCACCTCGACTGCCGCGACCTGTCGATCCGCCAGGTCCCCTTCGACCTGGCGTCCCACGGGCTCGCGCTGCTGGTCGTCGACACCCGCGTGAAGCACGCGCTGGGCGACGGGGCGTACGCGGAGCGGCGCGCGGGGTGCGAGGAGGGCGCGCAGCAGCTGGGCGTCTCCCACCTGCGGGATGTCTCCTACGAGGACCTCGACACGGCGCTGGCCCGCCTGTCCGACGAGCGCGTCCGCCGCTACGTGCGCCATGTGGTCTCCGACGACCACCGGGTGGAGGAGGTCATCGCGCTGCTGGACGCGGGCGATGTGCGGGGGATCGGGCCCGTCCTGACCGACGGCCACGCCTCCCTCCGCGACGACCTGCGGATCTCCTGCCCGGAGCTGGACCTCGTCGTCTCCACGGCCAACGCGGCCGGGGCGCTGGGGGCCCGGATGACGGGCGGAGGCTTCGGCGGCTCGGCGATCGTGCTCGTGGAGTCCGGTGACGTGGAGACGGTCACCAAGGCGGTGGAGGAGTCCTTCGCCGGGGCGGGCTTCACGGCACCTCGGGTCTTCCCGGCGGTTCCTTCGGCGGGGGCCCGGCGTCTGAGCTGAGCCTCGGGGTTCCGCCCCCTCCGCCCCTGCCCGTCCCTTGGGGGCTCCGGCCCCCAAAACTCCCGCTCCTCAAACGAACCCCCGCTCCTCAAACGCCGGAGGGGCTGATTTCCCCAGGGGCGGCGGGCCGAGAACCCCCGTCGCTCAGCCCAGGCGCTTCGTCAGGGTGTACTCCGTGATCCCCGGTGGATAGTCCGGGATCACGCACACCACCTCGTAACCCTGCTTCTGGTAGAAGTCGGGGGCCTGGAAGTCCCAGGTTTCCAGGCGGGAGTTGAGGCAGCCCCGGTCGGTGACGGCCATGCGTTCGGCCCGGGCCAGGAGGTGGGAGCCCAGGCCCGCGCCCCGGTGGCGGGCGTCCACCCACAGGTAGGTCACGTGCAGCCACGTCGTCCAGGTGTGGCCGATCAGACCGCCGGCGAGGGCGTCGGTGGAGTCCAAGGCCCAGAGATGGAGCGGAAGTTCGCGTTCGGCCGGGGTTCCGCGCAGGGCGCGCAGGACGGGAGACGCCGCCGTGTTGGTGTCCCGCAGTCGTCTGCGGAGCAGATCGCGCCGGTCTTTGTCGTCTCCTGTCTCGATACGAAACATACGGCTCACCATAAACGCGCTGGCCAACCAGTTCTGCAAATTACCTTCCGCTCCCCGCCCCCGGCCTTACCCTGATGAACAGCACCGGTGGGGGCCGGTGCTGATCAGGGGGCGAGACAGTCG
This sequence comes from Streptomyces sp. NPDC058246, assembly GCF_042881985.1. Lineage (NCBI taxonomy): Bacteria > Bacillati > Actinomycetota > Actinomycetes > Kitasatosporales > Streptomycetaceae > Streptomyces > Streptomyces sp. NPDC058246. Next base: position 131,519 of record NZ_JBHVWZ010000022.1, read on the forward strand.
GGTACGACGCCCGAAGTGGGGGTAGCAGTTTCAGCACGGCGGCGGCCGTGTGGCTGCGGCACCCTGCTTTCCGAGTCGTCAGTGGGCTCGGGATTCTTCGGGCGCCGTACCCGCACCGGCCGTCCCCCGACAGTGGGGGTTTCAGAGTGGTTCGCATCCGAGTACTGGTCGTCGACGACCACCGCATCTTCGCCGAGTCGCTCGCGGCCGCCCTCGCGGCCGAGCCCGACGTCGACGTGTCCGCAGCGGGCAGCGGTCCCGCCGCGCTGCGCTGCCTGGAGCGCGCGGCGGCGGAAGGCCGCCGGTTCGATGTCCTGCTCGTCGACGCGGACCTGGGCGGCAATCTGCCCGGCATGCGTCCGGCGGTGCCGGTGCAGGAGAGCAACGAGGACGGGCTCGTGGACGGCATCTCGCTCGTCGCCGGCGTGCGGTCCGGGCAGCCGAGCGTGCGCACCGTGGTGCTCGCGGAGAAGGACGACCCGCGGCGGGCCGCGCTGGCTCTGCAGGCGGGGGCCTCGGGGTGGGTCGCCAAAGACTGTTCGCTGTCCCGGCTGCTCACCGTCATACGAGGGGTGCTGCGGGACGAGACGCATCTCCCGCCCGCCTTGCTCACCGGCGTGCTGCGCGAGCTGACCGCGGCCCGCAAGCACCGCACCGAGAGCGAGCGGCTCGTCGAGTCGCTCACGCCCCGGGAGCGGGAAGTGCTGCGGTGCATGGTCGCGGGGCTGGGGCGCAAGGCCGTGGCCGAGCGGCTGTTCCTGTCGCCGCACACCGTCCGCACGCATATGCAGAACGTGCTCGGGAAGCTCGGCGTGCACTCGACCCTGGCCGCTGTCGCGCTCGCGCGCCGCGCCGGGGTCGGGCCCGTCGACCTAACCGGGGATGTTGTCGAACGGGGCGGTCAACTGGCGTAGCAGTCCGGCCAGTTCGCCGCGCTGGGCCCTGCTGAGTTCCGCCAGGATCGCGCGCTCCTGGTCGAGCAGGCCGGCCAGTGCCTGGTCGGCGCGGTCGCGGCCCTCGTCCGTGAGGCGGACGAGCACGCCCCGGCGGTCGCTCGGGTCCGGGAGCCGCTCCACCAGGCCCTTCTTCGTCAGCCGGTCGATGCGGTTCGTCATCGTGCCAGAGGTGACGAGCGTCTGTGTGAGCAGTTGGCCGGGCGAGAGCTGATACGGGGATCCCGCGCGCCGGAGCGCGGTCAGGACGTCGAACTCCCAGGGCTCCAGGCTGTGCTCGGAGAACGCCAGACGGCGGGCACGGTCCAGGTGCCGGGCCAGTCTGCTCACCCGGCTGAGTACCTCCAGCGGTTCCACGTCGAGGTCCGGGCGCTCCCGGCGCCACGCAGCGACCAGCCGATCGACCTCGTCCTCCATGACGATCAGTGTAATGGTTGTGTCGACGTGAAGTCTCTTGATATAGACTATCTTGATGTCAAGATAGTTCCGATTCTCCAGGAGGCCCGCCCATGTCCGCCGCCCCCACCTGGGACCCCGGCCAGTATCTGCGCCACGCCGAGCACCGCGCCCGCCCCTTCACCGACCTCCTCGCCCGTGTCCCGCTGCTGCCCCGCGACGCGGCCCGCATCGCCGACCTCGGCTGCGGCCCCGGCAACGTCACCGTCCAACTCGCCGAACGCTGGCCGACCGCGCACATCACCGGCTACGACAACTCCCCGGAGATGCTCGCCAGGACCAAGGAGCACGAGGGCCCCCTGGCCGGCGGCGGACGGCTCGACTTCGCCCACGCCGACCTCACGAGCTGGACGCCGACGGAGACGTACGACCTGATCGTCTCGAACGCGGCGCTCCAGTGGGTGCCGGGGCACCTGGACGCCTTCCCGGTCTGGCTCGACGCGCTAGCCTCCGGCGGCACCTTCGCCTTCCAGATCCCGAACAACATCGACGCGCCCCTGCACGCCCTGATGCGCGAACTCGCCGCCACCGCCCGCTGGAAGGAGCGCCTCGCCGACGTCCTGCGCCCCGAGGACTCCGTCCACGGCCCGCTCGCCTACCTGGACCGGCTGGCCCGCCTCGGCTGCGACGTGGACGTCTGGGAGACGACGTACATGCAACTGCTGGCGGGCGAGGACCCGGTGCTCGACTGGGCGACGGGCACCGGACTGCGCCCCGCCCTGACCGCCCTCGCCGACGACCCGGAGGCCCGGGACGCCTTCGTGGCCCAGTACCGGGACCTGCTGCGTGAGGCCTATCCGACCGAGCCGTACGGCACCGTCCTGCCGTTCCGGCGCCTGTTCGCCGTGGCCCGGAAGAGGGCCTGATGCTGGTCGAGGTCGACCATGTCCAGCTCGCCGCCCCGCCCGGCTCCGAGGACCGGCTGCGTTCGTACTACGTCGACGTCCTCGGGATGACCGAGATCGCCAAGCCGGCCGCCCTCGCCGCCCGCGGGGGCTGCTGGTTCCAGGCGGGGGCGGTGCACCTGCACCTCGGCACCGAGGCGGACTTCCGGCCCGCGAAGAAGGCGCATCCAGGGCTGCGGGTCCGTGACATCGAGGCGTACGCCGCCCGCCTCGCGGCCCAGCATGCCCCCGTCATCTGGAACGACGACCTCCCGGGCCACCGGCGCTTCTACTCCGAGGATCCGGTCGGCAACCGCCTGGAGTTCCTGGAGCCGGACGGGCCCTGAGGACCCTGTCCCTGGCCTGTTACCGCCGGACGCGCCCTGAGACCTGCGCCCGGCCTGATACCGCCGGACGGGCCTTGAGACCTGCGCCCGGCCTGATACCGCCGGACGGGCCTTGAGACCTGTCCCCCGGCCTGATACCGCCGGACAGGCCCTAGGCCTTCCGGTGCCCTATCAGGCGGGGCTTCGGCTCCAGGCCGTCCAGGCCGTGCCAGGCGAGGTTCACCAGGTGGGCGGCTACCTCCGCCTTGCGCGGCTTACGGACGTCCAGCCACCACTGGCCGGTCAGGGCGACCATGCCGACCAGGGCCTGGGCGTAGAGCGGGGCCAGCTTCGGGTCGAAGCCGCGGCTCTTGAACTCGCGGCCCAGGATGTCCTCCACCTGGGTGGCGATGTCCGAGATGAGGGAGGCGAAGGAACCCGTGGACTGCGGGATGGGGGAGTCGCGGACCAGGATGCGGAAGCCGTCCGTGTACTCCTCGATGTAGTCCAGGAGGGCGAAGGCGGCCTGTTCGCACAGCTCCCGGGGGTGACCCGCCGTGAGAGAACCCGTGACCATGTCCAGCAGGCGGCGCATCTCGCGGTCCACCACCACCGCGTACAGGCCCTCCTTGCCACCGAAGTGCTCGTACACCACCGGCTTGGAGACACCCGCCTTCGCCGCGATCTCCTCCACCGACGTGCCCTCGAAGCCCTTGGCCGCGAACAGGGTGCGGCCGATCTCCAGCAGCTGCTGACGGCGCTCGGCGCCGGTCATACGGGTGCGGCGCGCACGCCGCGGCTTTTCATTGCTGCTCGGGGTGCTGCTGGAGTCGGTCGCCACGCTGTCAATCATGCCGCGTCAGCGGTTTCCGTCTTGCGGCGGGAGGCGGACGCGTCGGTGTTCCGGCGCGAATCGATACGCGAGCGTGATGGCCAGCGCACGTCGTACGCCCAGCCGAGCTGCTCGCACCAGCGGATGATCCGGGCCGAGGAGTCCAGCTGGCCGCGCTCCACTCCGTGCCGGGCGGAGGTCGGGTCGGCATGGTGCAGGTTGTGCCAGGACTCGCCGCAGGAGAGCACGGCCAGCCACCACACGTTGCCCGAACGGTCCCGCGACTTGAAGGGATGCTTGCCCACCGCGTGGCAGATCGAGTTGATCGACCAGGTCACGTGGTGCAGCAGCGCCACTCGGACGAGTGAGCCCCAGAAGAAGGCGGTGAACGCGCCCCACCACGACATCGTCGCCAGACCGCCGATCAGCGGCGGCAGGGCGAGCGAGAGGATCGTCCACCCGATGAACTGGCGGGAGATCGCCCGGATCACCGGGTCCTTGATCAGATCGGGCGCGTACTTCTCCTGCGGAGTCCGCTCCTCGTCGAACATCCAGCCGATGTGCGCCCACCACAGGCCCTTCATCAGCGCCGGAACCGTCTCGCCGTAACGCCACGGCGAATGCGGGTCACCCTCCGCGTCGGAGAACTTGTGGTGCTTGCGGTGGTCGGCGACCCAGCGCACCAGGGGGCCCTCGACCGCCATCGATCCCGCGATCGCGATCGCGATCCGCAGCGGGCGTTTCGCCTTGAAGGAACCGTGCGTGAAGTAGCGGTGATAGCCGATCGTCACGCCGTGGCAGCCCAGGTAGTAGAAGAAGACCAGCAGGCCGAGATCCAGCCAGCTCACTCCCCAGCCCCAGGCCAGCGGCACCGCCGCGAGCAGCGCCAGGAACGGGACAGTGATGAAGAGGAGAAGCGTGAGCTGTTCGAGTGACCCCTTCTTCTCACCGCCCAATGTGGCGGCGGGGACCGGAGTGCCGTCGTTGTTCGCCTGCGGGGCGTCGTCGATCACATCGGAGCTCGTGGTCATGGGCGTCCCCTGTGGGGTTCGAGGGTTTTTGGGTGGAGACAGATGTCTGGGGAGAGCGGTGCTCCCGATGTCCGGGGCGGACGCCGGTCCGGATGCCCGGGGCGGACGTCCAGACGGGTGTCCGGGGAGCGGAGTGGGCCAGATGTCCGGCGGTGGGACCGGATGTCCGGGGTACGGATTTCAGGATTCCCTCGCTTTCTGACGAGAGTACCTACGGGTCCGTAACCTACGGCGTCGTAAGTATGGCAGCGCGTAGCCCGGCGGCAAGAGCCCGTGAGCCTGCGCGTCCGCATGGCCACCTATCCTTGGAGTCGGTCGGACAGCGCGGTCCGTTCTGTTTACTTCCCGGATGCCACGTCCCTAAGCGGCACCCGCCGCGCGGTCACCACCCGGGTTCCCCTCCAGACGAGCTTCAGACGAGCTTCCACACTCTTCAGACGAGCTTCACCACTGCAAGGAGCCGCACCTGTGAGCAGTGCCGACGACCAGACCACGACGACCAGCAGCGAGCTGCGCGCCGACATCCGCCGCCTGGGTGACCTGCTCGGGGAGACCCTCGTCCGGCAGGAGGGCCCCGAGCTCCTGGAACTGGTCGAAAAGGTCCGCCGCCTGACCCGTGAAGACGGCGAGGCCGCCGCCGAACTGCTGCGCGGCACCGAACTGGAGACCGCGGCCAAGCTGGTCCGCGCCTTCTCGACCTACTTCCACCTGGCGAACGTCACCGAGCAGGTGCACCGCGGCCGCGAGCTGCGCGCCAAGCGCGCCGCCGAGGGCGGTCTGCTCGCCCGTACGGCCGACCGGCTCAAGGACGCCGACCCCGAGCACCTGCGCCAGACGGCCAAGAACCTCAATGTGCGCCCGGTCTTCACCGCCCACCCGACGGAGGCCGCCCGGCGTTCCGTGCTGAACAAGCTGCGGCGCATCGCCTCCCTCCTGGAGACCCCGGTCATCGAGGCCGACCGCCGCCGCTACGACACCCGGCTGGCCGAGAACATCGACCTGGTGTGGCAGACGGACGAGCTGCGCGTCGTACGCCCCGAGCCCGCGGACGAGGCCCGCAACGCCATCTACTACCTGGACGAACTGCACGCGGGTGCGGTGGGCGACGTACTCGAAGATCTGACGGCCGAACTGGAACGCGTCGGCGTCGTCCTGCCGGACGAGACCCGCCCGCTCACCTTCGGCACCTGGATCGGCGGCGACCGCGACGGCAACCCGAACGTCACCCCCGCCGTCACCTGGGACGTCCTGATCCTCCAGCACGAGCACGGCATCAACGACGCCCTCGAACTCATCGACGAGCTGCGCGGCTTCCTGTCGAACTCCATCCGCTACACGGGCGCGACGGAGGAGCTGCTGGAGTCGCTGCGGACCGACCTGGAGCTGCTGCCGGAGATCAGCCCCCGGTACAAGCGGCTGAACGCCGAGGAGCCCTACCGGCTCAAGGCCACCTGCATCCGGCAGAAGCTGGAGAACACCAAGCAGCGCCTCGCCAGGGGCACCGCGCACGAGCCGGGCCGCGACTACCTCGGCACCGCCGAGCTGCTGCGCGACCTCAAGCTGATCCAGACCTCGCTGCGCGAGCACCGCGGCGCGCTCTTCGCCGACGGCCGCATGAACCGCACCATCCGCACCCTCGCCGCCTTCGGCCTCCAGCTCGCCACCATGGACGTACGCGAACACGCGGACGCCCACCACCACGCCCTCGGCCAGCTCTTCGACCGCCTCGGCGAGGAGTCCTGGCGCTACGCCGACATGCCCCGCGACTACCGCGCCAAGCTCCTCGCCAAGGAGCTCAGGTCCCGGCGCCCGCTCGCCCCGACCCCCGCGCCGCTGGACGCCGCCGGGCAGAAGACCCTCGGCGTCTTCGAAACGGTCAAGAAGGCCCTGGAGATCTTCGGACCCGAGGTCATCGAGTCGTACATCATCTCGATGTGCCAGGGCGCGGACGACGTGTTCGCCGCCGCCGTGCTCGCCCGCGAGGCCGGACTCCTCGACCTGCACGGCAACTGGGCGAAGATCGGCATCGTGCCGCTCCTGGAGACCACGGACGAGCTCAAGGCCGCCGACACGATCCTGGAGGACATGCTCTCCGACCCCTCCTACCGGCGCCTCGTCGCGCTGCGCGGAGACGTCCAGGAGGTCATGCTCGGCTACTCCGACTCCTCCAAGTTCGGCGGCATCACCACCAGCCAGTGGGAGATCCACCGCGCTCAGCGACGCCTGCGTGACGTGGCCCATCGGTACGGGGTGCGGCTGAGGCTGTTCCACGGCCGCGGCGGAACCGTCGGCCGCGGCGGCGGCCCCTCGCACGACGCGATCCTCGCGCAGCCCTGGGGCACGCTGGAGGGCGAGATCAAGGTGACCGAGCAGGGCGAGGTCATCTCCGACAAGTACCTCGTGCCCTCACTGGCCCGCGAGAACCTGGAACTGACCGTCGCGGCCACCCTCCAGGCCTCCGCGCTGCACACCGCCCCCCGTCAGTCCGACGAGGCACTCGCCCGCTGGGACGCGGCGATGGACGTCGTCTCCGACGCGGCGCACACCACGTACCGCAAGCTCGTCGAGGACCCGGACCTCCCCGCGTACTTCTTCGCCGCCACGCCCGTGGACCAGCTCGCGGACCTGCACCTCGGGTCGCGTCCCTCGCGCCGCCCCGACAGCGGAGCCGGCCTCGACGGACTCCGGGCCATCCCGTGGGTCTTCGGCTGGACCCAGTCGCGGCAGATCGTGCCCGGCTGGTTCGGCGTGGGATCGGGGCTCAAGGCGCTGCGCGAGGCCGGCCTCGACACCGTGCTCGACGAGATGCACGAGCAGTGGCACTTCTTCCGCAACTTCCTCTCCAACGTCGAGATGACGCTGGCCAAGACGGACCTGCGGATCGCCGGCCACTACGTCGACACCCTCGTCCCGGACGACCTGAAGCACGTCTTCGAGACCATCCGGGCCGAGCACGAGCTGACCGTCCGGGAGGTGCTCCGCGTCACCGGCGGCGACAAGCTCCTGGACACCAACCCCGTGCTCCAGCAGACCTTCGCCATCCGCGACGCCTACCTGGACCCGATCTCCTACCTCCAGGTCGCCCTGCTCAAGCGGCAGCGCGACGAGGCGGCGGCCGGCGCGGAGACCGACCCGCTGCTGTCGCGGGCCCTGCTCCTGACGGTCAACGGAGTGGCGGCGGGGCTGCGCAACACCGGCTGATCCGCGACGAGTCGACGGTGCCCCCGCGTTCGTACGAGCGCGGGGGCACCTCTGCGTTACAGGGCCAGGAACGTGACCGTCAGTTGAACGATCCCGGTCCCCGCCAGTACCCACGCCGACCGCGTCAGCCGCAGCCCGCCCGCGACCACCACCGAGGCCAGCAGCAGGGCGCCGCCGAGCGGCACCCACGCGTAGAGGAGTCCGGCGGGCCCGCTCCGGACGACATCGCCGCTGCCGGGCTTCACGGTGACCGTGTACGTCCGGCCCTTCTTCACCGCCACCGACTGCTCGATGGTGACGCGAGCCCGCGCCCTGGAGCCGGCCGACGTGGGCGTGTACGGCCCCGTGCAGCGCTCGCCCGAGCACGACCGCACGGTGATCGTCCCCTGCTCCCGGCCCTTGCTCAGCATCACGTGCTGGGCAGTGCCCCAGGAGGCCCAGACACCCGCGATCAGGATCAGCGCCGCGACCGTACCCATCGCCGCGAGCCGCCCGAACCGCAGCGCCGGATGGGCGCTCCGACGAGACCCTCGATGTGCGGTGACGGCAGGCATGGCCGGGATCATTGGCCATGCCTGCGCGCTCGGTCAACTGCCGTGCGGCCCGGTGGGCGGACAAGTCGGCAGTTGTACGAGTACATCGACCGGGCCGCCCGACCGCGAAGGAGTCCTACGCGTACGCGGACCGGGCTACGCGTACGCGGACCGCGGGCTACGCGTACGCGGACCGCGGGCTACGCGTACGCGGACCGGGCCGCTCGACCGCTCGACCGCTCAGGAGTTGCGACCGCTCAGGAGTTGTACGTGCTCTGCGCCCGCTCCAGGCCCTCGATCACCAGGCACTCCGCGGCGTCCGCCGCGCGGTCGACGAGGTAGCCGAGCTCCTTGCGCTCCGCCGACGCGAAGTCCTTCAGCACGAAATCCGCGACCTGCATACGGCCCGGAGGGCGCCCGATGCCGAACCGCACCCGGTGGTAGTCCGGGCCCATCGCCTTCGTCATCGACTTGAGCCCGTTGTGGCCGTTGTCGCCGCCGCCGAGCTTGAGCCGCAGGACGCCGTAGTCGATGTCCAACTCGTCGTGGATCGCCACGATGTTCGCCAGCGGCACCTTGTAGAACTCGCGCAGCGCGTTCACCGGGCCGCCGGACAGGTTCATGTACGACATCGGCTTGGCCAGGATCACCCGGCGGTTCGCCGGACCGGGCGGCCCGATACGCCCCTCGATCACCTGCGCCTGCGCCTTGCCGGCCCGCTTGAACTTCCCGCCGATCCGCTCCGCCAGCAGGTCGGCCGCCATGAAGCCCACGTTGTGCCGGTTCATGGCGTACTCGGGACCGGGGTTGCCGAGGCCCACGATCAGCCAGGGGGCGTTGGCGTCGGTCGTCACGTCCGCTTCTCCTTCATGCCAGACCTTCGTGCGCGTTCATGCCAAAGGCTCGTGCGCGTTCATGCCGCGGCTCGCGCCGAGTTCATGCCAGACCCTCGTGCGAGGCTCGTACGACGCTTTATACGCGGCAGCCGCCGCTCCCTCACGGAGCGGCGGCTGACGGTACGGGAATCCGGGAGGATCAGGCCTCGGCGGTCTCGGACTCGCCCTCGGCGCCCTCGGCGGCCGGCTCCTCGGCCTGGGCGGCCAGGACCTGGAGGACGACCGCGTCCTCGTCGATGGCCAGCGTGGTGCCCTCGGGGAGCGGGATGTCCTTGGCGTGGATGGAGGCGCCGGCCTCCAGGCCCTCGATGGAGACGGTGACCGACTCCGGGATGTGGGTGGCCTCGGCCTCGACCGTGAGGGTGTTCAGCACGTGCTCGAGCAGGAAGCTGCCCGGGGCGAGCTCACCCTCGGTCTGGACGAAGACCTCGACGGTGACCTTCTCGCCGCGCTTCACGAGGAGCAGGTCGACGTGCTCGAGGAAGCCCTTGATGGCGTCACGCTGGACGGCCTTCGGGATCGCCAGCTGGGTCTTGCCCTCGATGTCCAGGGAGAGCAGGACGTTCGGGGTACGCAGGGCGAGCAGCAGGTCGTGGCCCGGCAGCGTGATGTGGACCGGCTCGGCACCGTGACCGTAGACGACCGCGGGAACCTTGCTGTCACGACGGATGCGGCGGGCGGCACCCTTGCCGAACTCGGTGCGGGTCTCGGCGGCGAGCTTGACCTCGGACATGATCACTCCTCGTAGAAACTTGGGGAAGGTGGTCACCCGGCCAAAACCATCGGCCTGCTACGAAGAGCGCGTCGATAACGGACCGCCGTACCCGCCATGTACAGCGGTACGGCCTCCCTCGCCGAGCAACTGTGACAGCTTACGCGGCGGGGAGGCCGTACAAGAAATCGATCTTCCGGCGGACCGGAGGGTGCCTACTGCTCCTCGAAGAGGCTCGTCACCGAGCCGTCCTCGAAGACCTCGCGGACCGCGCTGGCGATCGTCGGCGCGATCGAGAGCACCGTGATCTTGTCGAGCTCCAGTTCGCCCGGAGTCGGCAGGGTGTCCGTGAAGATGAACTCGCTGACCTTGGAGTTCTTCAGACGGTCGGCGGCCGGGCCGGACAGCACACCGTGCGTGGCGGTGACGATGACATCCTCCGCGCCGTGCGCGAACAGGGCGTCGGCGGCGGCGCAGATCGTGCCACCGGTGTCGATCATGTCGTCGACAAGGACGCAGACACGGCCCTTCACGTCACCGACGACCTCGTGGACGGTGACCTGGTTGGCGACGTCCTTGTCACGGCGCTTGTGCACGATCGCGAGCGGCGCGCCCAGGCGGTCGCACCAGCGGTCGGCGACGCGCACGCGGCCGGCGTCCGGAGAGACGACCGTGAGCTTCGACTTGTCGACCTTCGCGCCCACGTAGTCCGCGAGGACCGGCAGCGCGAAGAGGTGGTCGACCGGGCCGTCGAAGAAGCCCTGGATCTGGTCGGTGTGCAGATCGACCGTGAGGATGCGGTCGGCACCCGCCGTCTTCATCAGGTCGGCGATCAGACGCGCCGAGATGGGTTCACGTCCGCGGTGCTTCTTGTCCTGCCGGGCGTAACCGTAGAAGGGCACGATGACCGTGATGCTCCGGGCGGAGGCCCGCTTCAGAGCATCGATCATGATCAACTGTTCCATGATCCACTTGTTGATCGGAGCCGTGTGGCTCTGCATCAGGAAGCAGTCGGCGCCTCGGGCGGACTCCTGGTAGCGGATGTAGATCTCGCCGTTCGCGAAGTCGAAGGCCTTCGTCGGGACGACCCCGACACCCAGCTTGTGGGCGACCGCCTCGGCAAGCTCGGGGTGGGCGCGGCCGGAGAAGAACATCATCTTCTTCTCGCCGGTCGTCTTGATCCCGGTCACAGCACTGTCTCCTCAGAGGTTTCTCAGCTGGGCGTTGAGAGACATCTCCACTGGGCGCGAGAGGTCGTCTCAGCTGGGGGTGCGGGTGCACGGTGCGGGTGTGCACTTATCACGGTACGCCGTGTCAGACGTGCCCGTTTCCGGTCAGGCTTCGCCTTCCGGCTCCCGGGAAGCCACCTCCGCCGCCTTCGCGGCCGCGCTCCCCGGACGCTTGCGAGCCACCCAACCCTCGATATTCCGTTGCTGGCCACGGGCCACGGCCAGCGAACCGGGCGGCACGTCCTTGGTGATGACCGAGCCCGCCGCGGTGTACGCGCCGTCCCCGATGGTGACGGGAGCCACAAACATGTTGTCCGAACCGGTGCGGCAGTGCGAGCCGATCGTGGTGTGGTGTTTGTCCTGTCCGTCGTAGTTCACGAAGACGCTGGCGGCACCGATGTTGGAGTAGTCGCCGATCGTCGCGTCGCCCACATAGGAGAGGTGCGGCACCTTCGTGCCCTCGCCGATCTTCGCGTTCTTCGTCTCCACGTACGTGCCGATCTTCGCCTTCAGGCCGAGGCGGGTGCCGGGACGGAGATAGGCGAACGGGCCCACGCTGGCCTGCGGACCGACCTCGGCGCTGTCGGCGACCGTGTTGTCGATACGGGCCCCCGCGCCCACCCTGGTGTCCTTGAGACGGGAGTTGGGCCCGACCTCGGCGCCCTCGGCGAGATGCGTGGCACCCTGCAACTGGGTCCCCGGGTGCACGATCGCGTCCTGCTCGAAGGTGACGGCCACGTCGACCCAGGTGGTGGCCGGGTCCACGACGGTGACGCCGGCGAGCATGGCGCGCTCGAGCAGCCGGTCGTTGAGGATGCGGCGGGCCTCGGCCAGCTGGACCCGGTTGTTGATGCCGGCGATCTCGCGGTGGTCGGCGGCGACGGCCGCGCCGACGCGGTGCCCGGCCTCGCGCAGAATCCCCAGGACGTCCGTGAGGTACTCCTCGCCCTGGCTGTTGTCCGTCCGCACCTTCCCGAGCGCGTCCGCGAGCAGCTGCCCGTCGAAGGCGAAGACTCCGGAGTTGATCTCACGGATGGCGCGCTGCGACTCGCTCGCGTCCTTGTGCTCGACGATCGCGGTGACCGCGCCGCTGGCGCCGTCCCGCACGATGCGGCCGTAACCGGTGGCGTCGGGGACCTCGGCGGTCAGCACGGTGACGGCGTTTCCGTCGGTGGAGTGGGTCGCTGCGAGCGCGCGCAGCGTCTCCCCGGTCAGCAGCGGGGTGTCGCCGCAGACCACGACGACGGTGCCGTCGACGGCGCCGCCCAGCTCCTCCAGGCCCATCCGTACGGCATGCCCGGTGCCGTTCTGCTCGGCCTGCACGGCCGTCCGTACGGCGGGGTCGATCTCACCGAGATGCGCGGCGACCTGCTCGCGGGCGTGCCCCACGACCACGACCAGATTCTCGGGCTCCAACTCGCGTGCGGCCGCGAGCACATGACCCACCAGGGAACGGCCGCACAGGTCGTGCAGGACCTTCGGTGTGGCCGACTTCATACGGGTGCCCTCACCCGCTGCGAGAACGACGACGGCTGCCGGGCGATTGGCGCTCACGGGAATGCCCTTCGGCTTCGGATGGCTGGGGTGTGGACATCCGCAGGATACCGGGGCGTATCAGGAGGGACATGAGAGCGGGCCCTGACAGAGCTGTCAGGGCCCGAAACGAGGTCTTGTGCAGTGTGGCTCCCCCGCAAGGATTCGAACCTTGTCCTACCAGATCCAAAATCTGGTGTGCTGCCAGTTACACCACGGGGGATGGCCCTTGAGACCTTACCCGAGTCGGGTCTGGGTCCGGGCCACGATTCTGCCCCACCAGCCTTCAATGCGGCAGTAGAGCTCGGCTCCCTGCAGGACCCGGATGACGAGGCAGCCACGGTAGGCGTCGCCGACGTTCTTGCGGACGGTTTTGGGGTTGTGCTTCTTGAGCGTCGTCGGCTGGAGGGTGCTGGCGTCGATGTCGACGAGGTCAGCCCAGTACTGCTCGGCGGTGGCCACATCCGCGGTTTCGTGGATCATGACGCGGAAGCGCAGCCGTTCTCGTGTCACGTCCAGCAGATCCAGCCACGCGAGGTAGACCTGAATCACTCCAGGGTCGCTGTTGACGAAGATGACGGATTCCCGGCGCTGGTACGGCTTGCTCTTCTGTCCCTCGGCCCAGTAGAGGGCGACTCCGGCCATGAATAGTTCCCGGTCGGACAGTTCTCCGATGGACTCGGCGGCTTGCCGCTTGGTTTCCTCGCGTACCTGGTCCTGCTGGACGCGCAGCCGAGCGAGCCCCGCGTTCATCCGCGCGCGCTGCTCTTCCGGGGTGCAGCGGGATTCGGGGTGCGGCAGATCCCGTACCCAGAGCGACACCGAACTCTTCGAGCACCCCAGCTCTGCCTGGATCTCCTTGTACGTCCAGCCCTGCCGGCGCAGCTCGCGAGCTCTGTCGCGCAAGTCGTCCTTGGCGTTCGGGCGCTTCGTCCACTCCGGCGGCGGCTCGCCCTCGACGAGGCGCTGAAGGGTCTCCTTGTTGTGGACCTGAAGCTCGTCCCGGATCTGCCGGAGGCTGAGTCCCGCCCGTCGCAGGGCGATCGCTCGCTCCCGCAGCGCTTCGAAATCCGCGTACTTCCGCTGCGAATGTGCCATAGGCATAACGTCCTGGCGGAATGCGATCTTCCAGGGTCGAACGGTGAGCGATTCAGCAGTTCGAGGGATTCCGGCGGGTTTCGCTTCTGTTCGATTGTGCAGTGTGGTGTAGGCCAGTAGCCGAAACTCACCGGAAAAGGGGCGGGGGACGACCGTAGGCTGGAGGCATGACCACGACGGGGGAAGAGCACACCGCGGCCGGGACCGGGCCGTGGTGGTGGGTCAGATGGCGCAGTGCGGTGCTGGACGCGGGGCTCGCGGGGGCGTCCGCCGTGGAGTGCGCGGGTGAGGGGATCCGGTTCGCCCATGACGCGGGGCTGCCGGTCCCGGTGGGGGTGGCGTTCGGGCTGATCGCCGGGGCCGTGCTCCTGCTGCGGCGGAAGTGGCCGATCGCCGTCGTCCTGGTGTCGATCGCCATCACGCCCGCCCAGATGGGGTTCCTGATGGGTCTCGTCGGGCTGTACACGCTCGCGGCGTCCGAGCTGCCGCGGCGGATCATCGGGGCGCTGGCGGGCATGTCCTTCGCCGGGATGCTCATCGTGACGTTCGTCCGGGCACACCAGGGCGTGGTGCGCGGGGACGTGACCATGGGGGACTGGTTCGTCCCCTTCATCTCCATCAGCACCGCCCTCGGGATGACCGCTCCGCCGGTCCTGCTGGGCCTGTACGTGGGTGCGCGCCGACGCCTGATGGAGAGCCTGCGGGAGCGGGCGGACTCGCTCGAACGGGAGCTGCAGCTGCTCGCCGAACGGGCCGAGGAACGGGCGGAGTGGGCGCGCAACGAGGAGCGCACGCGGATCGCCCGTGAGATGCACGACGTGGTCGCGCACCGGGTGAGCCTGATGGTGGTGCACGCGGCCGCCCTTCAGGCCGTCGCCCGGAAGGACCCGGAGAAGGCCGTGAAGAACGCGGCGCTCGTGGGGGACATGGGGCGGCAGGCGCTGACCGAGTTGCGGGAGATGCTCGGGGTGTTGCGTACGGGGGACGGGGCGGGGGCTCGGGTGCGGCCGGTGCCGCCGGTACCGCTGGCGGCGGTGCGGGTGGCTGCCGAGGCGGCGGCGTCGCGGGCGGTGGACGGTCCTGTGGACGGGTATCCCGCGGGTGGGCAGCCCGGGAGTGGGCACCTCGGGGGTGCGCAGCTTGGGGGTGGGCACCTTGGGGGTGGGCACCTCGTGGACGGGCCGTGCCTTGCTGAGCTGGACGAGCTGATCGGGCAGTCGGCTGCTGCGGGGATGGTGGTCGATCTGTCGGTGGAGGGTGACGTGCGCGCGTACGCGCCGGAGGTCGAGCAGACCGCGTACCGCGTGGTCCAGGAGGCGTTGACCAACGTCCACAAGCACGCGGCGGGCGCGAAGACGCACGTACGGCTGGCCCATCGGGTCTCCGAGATAGCCATGCAGGTCGAGAACGAGTGTCCGCCGGAGCCGGGGGGTGCGTCTTCGGTGCGTCTGCCGAGTGGTGGCAATGGTCTGCTGGGGATGAAGGAGCGGGTCGCGGCGCTGGGGGGCGTGTTTGTGTCGGGGGCTACGGAGGCGGGGGGGTTTCGGGTGTCTGCGGTGATTCCTACGTTGGCGTAGGCGCTCCGATCCGGTGCGGGTTCGTGGCTCGTGCGCCGTGGGTCCGCCGGTGGGCGGCTTCAGCCCGTCCGGCGTTTGAGGACGAGGCCGTTCAGGCCGATGCGGGGGTCTGGGGGCGGCAGCCCCCAGGAACAAGGGACGGGTAGGGGCGGAGGGGCGAGGGAGTTCTT
>NZ_JBHVWZ010000023.1:0-141449 GCF_042881985.1 Streptomyces sp. NPDC058246
GGGCGATCTTGGTCGAGAACCCGTCTACCAGGAGCTTCGTCGTTGCGCAGGACTGTCCAACTCGCGGTCAATGCCGCCAGCTTGGAAGAGGCTCATTGGTGGACCCCATATCCGCGGAAGTACGAATCCGCCGCTGCCCGGCCATGACGAGATCTGGCCAGGAGAATTCATCCTCGGCTACCAGGATGAATCGGGAAAGCTGCCTGACGCGCCGGTGCCCGACGCGCTCGGCCGTAACGGCTCTTACCTCGCGTTCCGGCAGTTGAACTCCGACGTAGCGGCGTTCCGCCGATATCTGCGCGACCACGCCAAGTCGCCCGAGGACGAGGAGCTGATCGGCGCCAAGATGATCGGCCGCTGGCGCAGCGGTGCCCCGCTCGCCCTGTCACCCGACAAGGACGATCCCGACCTGGCAGCCGACCCGACGCGCAACAACGACTTCCTCTACTACGACGACGATCCGCACGGACAGCACGTGCCGCACGGCGCCCACATCCGGCGCGTCAACCCCAGGGACAGCCTCAAGGACAGCGTGGTCGCGGTGAACACGCATCGGCTGATCCGGCGCGGCGCAGCCTACGGACCAGTCCTCCCGGACGGTGTGCTGGAGGACGACGGGGTGGAGCGCGGCATCATCTTCATCTTCCTGGGAGCGAGCCTGTCCCGGCAGTTCGAGTTCATCCAGCAGGTCTGGATGAACGACGGCGACTTCGTCGGCCTCGGCACCGAGAAGGACCCGCTCACCGGCAACCACGACGGCACCGACACCTACACGATTCCGGGCAAGCCGGTCCGCCGCCGACTCACCGGGTTGCCACGCTTCGTGACCGTCCGGGGCGGCGAGTACTTCTACCTGCCCAGCATGACCGCGATCGAATGGCTCGCCTCGCTGCCCTAGTTCGGCGACATCGAAAGCCGGCGACTGTGAGGTGCCGGAGCGGCGAGGCCCGTGGGAGGCACGATGACAGGGCAGAGGACACAGCAGGGCGGGAGCTGGCCACGGCTGCGGGTGGCGGACTGGGCCGAGACCCGAGACACCCTGCACATGTGGACCCAGATCGTCGGCAAGATCCGGCTGGCCCACGCACCCATGGTCAACCACTGGTGGCAGGTCACCTTTTACGTCACCTCGCGGGGGTTGACCACTTCCGCGATCCCGTACCGGACCGGTGCGTTCGATATCGAGTTCGACTTCGTAGACCACCGGCTAGTCATTCGTGTCAGCGACGGAAGCCGGCGTGAGCTGAAGCTGCGGCCCAAAACGGTAGCCCAGTTCTACGCCGAGACCATGGGCGTGCTGGGAGAGCTGGGGATCCGGACGCGCATGCACCCGCGGCCGAACGAGGTGGAGCCGGCTGTCCCGTTCGCGGACGACCACCGGCACGCCTCCTACGACCCGCACGCCACGCGGCTGTTGTGGGGCCAACTGCTCCAGGCGAGCCGGGTGTTCGGGGAGTTCCGGTCCGGCTTCATCGGCAAGGCCAGCCCTGTGCACGTCTTCTGGGGGTCGATGGACCTGGCCTGCACCCGCTTCTCCGGGCGACCCGCGCCGCCGCCTCCCCCAGGCGGCGTCCCCAACTTGTCGGACAGGGTGACAAGAGAGGCCTACTCCGCTGAGATGTCCAGCTGCGGGTTCTGGCCGGGCGGCGGTGAGGAGGGCGCGTTCTATGCCTACGCCTACCCCGAACCAGCCGGATTCGCCGACTACGCGGTCCGCCCCGCAGAGGCGTCGTATCAGCGGGAGAGCGGTGAGTTCGCGCTGCCCTACGAGGCGGTTGCCACCGCCGCCGATCCGGACCAGATGCTGAGCGAATTCCTGCACAGCACCTATGAGGCGACTGCCGAGTTGGGCGGCTGGGACCGGGCGGCGTTGGAGGCCGACCCATACCGCTGGGACGACCGCTGACAGCAGCAGATATATGGCGTGGTTGGCGCAGCACGTGTGGGCCCACTGGGCCTACTGGGTCCACTCGTCGTTGTTAACGCGGTGTCCGCTGCTGGTCTGCGATCGCCAAGGCCGTCCTCGTCCGACACCACGCGATGGCCTGAGGTCGGACAAGCTCCATGTTGGGTCCCGGATACGAACGGCGCCGGCTTTCTCGTGTTCTGCGTCCGATGGATTTCCTCACGTCCGTCCGTAGCGTCGTGGACAGCACCGAGGGTGTGCCCACGGATCTGTAGCACCAGCTACGTGAAAGCCCGTGTTCGTGGAAGCAACGGACGCGTGACTGAATGCGTTTTCGACAAAAGGTGTCGCCTCCGTATCCGCTAGTTATTCAGTTCTGAGGAGAACGTCATGAGTGCATATGTGTCCCGCATCGGCCGCCTGGCTGCTGTCACCTCTGCCGCAGTCGTCCTCGCCTGCACCGGTATTGGGGTCGGCACGGCCTCGGCGGCCGGGCAGAGCCACGAAGTTGGCTACTCGGCTCACGGCCACGGTGGCGGCGGTGGTGGCGACCACGGCGGCGGTGGTCACGGCGAGGGCGGTCACGGCGACGGCGGTCACGGCGACGGCGGTGGCTGGGGCCACGGCGACGACGGCGACGGCGACGGTTGGGGTGGTGGCGGCTACTGAGACCAGATCAGGCGTTCCCGGCCGGGGTTTCCCGGCGGGGAACGCCTGCTGCGTCGGACGCCGTTGAGGGGGGAGACGACGAAGTGAAGGTCGATTGGCTCGTTAGTACAAACCTCAACTGAGAGGTGGTGTTCCGCACCCAGTGGCTTTCGTGCCAAGCACGCCTAGCGTCGGGAACACGGATTCGATCCGATCCCGAAAACCCACAAGGAGCGGAACATGAACGCGACTACGTCCACGGACACGCGACAAACGTCATCCCTCGAGATGCCCAACGTCTCCCGGAGCCCGATCGCCCAGCACGCTGTCGACGTGGCAGTGCGCTATAGGCCTGGGCGGTCGGAGACATCGGGCGACTGGATCGAGCTCATTGCGCTGCCCGAGAATCGCGTGGCCATGGCCGTGGGCAGTGTTGTGGGCCACGGCCCGCGTGCCCGCGCCTGGATCGGCCGGCTGCGCGGCGCAGTCCGCGCCCTCTCCTTGTCCGGTCTGCCGCCCGACGAGCTCCTGGGCCGCCTCGATCGTCTCGCGACCCGGTGGGGCCGGGGCCCTGACGAATGGGCAGGCTCCTTCAGGGGAGCGACTTGTCTCTATGCGATCTACGACCCGGTCTCCCGGCACTGCACGGCGTCCCGGGCCGGGCATCGGCCGCCCGCCGTAATCAGCCCCGATGGCCGAGTGGACTTCCCCGAGGTGCCCGCCGGGCCACCCCTGGGCCTGGGCAGCGGCTCCTTCACCACTGCGGAGTGGGAGGTGCCCGAGGGCAGCCAACTCGTGCTCTACGGCCACGGCCTGATCCAACGCCGAGGAAAGGGCACCGGTGCTGGTTTCGGCACCGATGCCGGTTTCGCACTGCTGCGCAGGGTTCTGACCCGAGCTGCCGCCAGGAACGGAGTTGTGGGCCCGGAGGAGACCTGCGCGGCCCTCCTCGACGCGCTGCTCCCGGTCCGCTCCGGTGACGCCGTCGCGCTGATGGTCGCCCGAACTCGCGGTATGCGACCAGATCAGGTCGCCGACTGGGATGTTGCCTCAGAGCCGGCGGCGGTGGCGGACTTGCGTGCTGCTGTTACACGCCAGCTTGCCCATTGGGGTCTGAGTGACCTTGTCTTCGCGACCGAAATGATCCTCAGCGAGCTGGTGAACAACGCGATTCGCTACACCACTGGACCGATCCACCTTCGGCTGCTCCGTGACCACGCCCTTACGTGTGAGGTGTTCGACTCCAGCCCCGCATTCCCCCAACCGCGTCAGGCCGCCACGACGGACGAGGACGGACGCGGGCTGCTTCTTGTCGCCCGGCTCGCCGAGCGTTGGGGGACGCGGCACACACAGGCCGGCAAGGTGATTTGGACCGAGCAGCCCCTGCCGCAGACGCCGTCGGCCGGGATGGATGAGCAGCCAGTCGCTACGACGGGGCACCCCTCACAAGGCAGTCGGGAAGCACATTACGACGCCTGCCTGGTTTGAGGAGGGGGCAATGAGGGTGACAGCAGGCGTATCCGCGCCTCAAGCTGCGGTTCTCACGGACCCCGCCGGAAGCCGATGTTGCCGTCGATGAAGACCGTGGTGCCCTCCTTGGGGGCGGGCGCCCACCCGTCGTAGAGCATGTCGGGGGGAGCAGTCCGCCCCCATGCATTGCGTGTGCTCATGTTTGTTTCCTCTGATCGTCGGGTCAGCCCGGGCAGCCGAGGCGACGTCGCGCTGCTCCCCCGAGCCGTGATGGCGGTGCTCCCCCGAGCCGTGATGTAAGGCTGACGTGCAGGCATCACCGGGCGAATTGGGTTAAGGGACCCAATTTGAAAATAAATGTGGTGTTACGCGCCCAATGGCAGTGCCGCTGCTCGCTTCTAGCGTCGTTCTCACTGACGCGATCGGATGCCCGATCGGAAGGAGCGGAACATGAAGGCGACACAGGGCACAGCGGTCGACCTGGGCCGGACCACACCGAACGGCGCTGTCCCGAGCGGCAACGGAGAGCCGTCCGGGGTGGAGCCGCCGGTACTGGGCGGACCGGAGCACTCCGACTACTACCTGTTGGACAACCTGCTCACCGACGAGCAGCGGGCCCTTCGGAAGAAGGTCCGCGAATTCATGGACCGGGAGGTCATCCCGGTCATCAACCCGTATTGGGAGCGGGCGGAGTTCCCCTTCGAGCTGGTGCCCAAGCTGGCGCAGCTGGACATCGCGGGCTTTCAGATTTCCGGCTACGGCAGCCCGGGGATGAGCAATGTGACGGCCGGCCTGGTGATCCTCGAACTTGCCCGGGGCGATCTAAGCATCTCGACGTTCGCCGGGGTCCACTCGGCCCTGGCCATGATGTCGATCGCCCTGCTGGGCTCCGAGGAGCAGAAGCAGCGCTTCCTGCCGCCGATGGCACGTCTGGAGAAGATCGGCGCCTTCGGTCTGACCGAGCCAGCGCACGGCACGGACGTGGTCAAGCTGGAGACGACCGCGCGCCGGGACGGTGACTCCTACGTCCTGAACGGCCACAAGCGGTGGATCGGCAACGCGACCTTCGCCGACTACGTGATCATCTGGGCCCGCGGCGACGACGGCCACGTGGGCGGCTACGTGGTCGAAAAGGGCACACCGGGGTTCGACGCCCAGGTCATCAAGGGCAAGACGGCTCTGCGCTGTGTCCAGAACGCGCAGATCTCCCTCACCGACGTCCGGGTACCCGCCGAGAACCGGCTGGCGAACGTGAACACCTTCCGCGACACCGAGAAAGTCCTGCTGGCCTCGCGCTTCTGCGTCGCCTGGGAAGCGATCGGTGCCGCCATCGCGGGCTACGAGACGGCTCTGGCCTACGCCAAGCAGCGCAAGCAGTTCGGTATGCCGCTGGCCGCGTTCCAGCTCATCCAGTACCGGCTCTCCCGCATGCTGGCGGACATCACCGACATGCTGTGCATGCAGTTGCGGCTCAGCCAGCTCCTGGACGAGGGCGAGTACTCGATGCCCCGGGTCGCGCTGGCCAAGATGCACCACACCGAGCGAGCCCGGGCCATCCTCGCCGACGCTCGCGACATGCTCGGCGGCAACGGGATCCTGCTCGACTACCACGTGGCCCGGCACCTGTGCGACATCGAGGCGATCGACACGTACGAGGGCACCGACACGGTGCAGGCGCTGATCGTCGGCCGTGACATCACCGGCTACAGCGCCTTCGTGCCTGTGGCACCGAGCCACTGACCCCGGCGTGTATCGCGGCGCCCCACGTCAGCTTCGGGCACCGCGCGCGACCCACGGAAGACGAAGACCGCGACCCACTGAAGACGAAGACAAGGAATAGCCATGAGCAATACGCCCCTCCTGGAGGGACTGCACGTCGTCGATCTCGCGAGCTTCATCGCCGGGCCCGCCGCGGCCACCGTCCTCGGTGACTTCGGCGCCGACGTCGTCAAAGTGGAACCCCCGCACGTGGGCGACGCATACCGCTCGCTCAGCCGCATCCCTCCCAACCCCCATGTCGAAGGGGTCAACTACCCCTGGCAGCTCGACAACCGCAACAAGCGCAGCATCGCGCTCAACCTCAAGTCACCCGGTGCCCGGCCCGTGCTGGAGAGTCTGGTGAGGTGGGCCGATGTGCTGGTGACCAACTTCCCCCCGCAGACGCGCGAGAAGCTGGGCCTGGACTACGACGCTCTTGCCCCCCTCAATCCCCGGCTGATATACGCCGATGTCACCGGCTTCGGCGAGGAAGGTCCGGATGCGTATCTGCCCGGCTTCGACGTGACGGCGTACTGGGCGCGCAGCGGCCTGATGGACCTCACACGCCAAAGGGACGTGCCGCCGGCCATGAACGCGTTCGGATCGGGCGATCACTCCACGGCGATCACGCTGTTCGCCGGGGTCATGACCGCGCTGTACCGGCGGGAGAAGACCGGCCAAGGCGCACGCGTCACGGCCTCACTGCTCGCCGAAGGCGCCTGGGCCGCGAGCATGTGGCTGCAGGCCGTCCTGGTCGGGGCGAAGCCTCCCCGCCCCATCGACCGCTCCGATCCGCCCAACGCCCTGGGCAACGTGTACCGCACCGCGGACGACCGCTGGATCCTGCTGGCCTTCGCCAACGAGGACAAGCAAGTCCCCCTCTTCCTCACGGCCATCGGCCACCCCGAGGCCGCCGAGGACCCCCGGTTCCACGACACCCCCAGCCGCCGCGCCCACGCCGCCGACATCGTCACTCTGCTGGACAAACGGTTCGCCACGCGTCCCCTGGCCGAATGGCGCGAGGTACTCGACGCAGCCGGCCTCACGTACGGAGTCGTCCAGACGCTCGAAGAGTGCGCCCACGACCCTCAGCTCCTCGCCAACCGGGTGTTCGTGCCGATCGAGGACGGCAACGCTGACCCGCACCTGACCATCGACAGCCCCGTCCGACTGGACCAGGAACAGAAGGTCCGCCCGGGCCCGGCCCCCGACCTGGGCGAACACACCGAGTCCGTGCTCCGCGACCTCGGCTTCGACGCCGCCGGAATCAAGGAGCTGCGCAAGGCCGAAGCCATCGACTGAAGCCACAGCTCAGCAGCGCTGGGGAAGAAGGGAAACATCATCATGACCGCGGCTACGGAAACACCGACTGTACGGACCGAGGAACGCGACGGCATCTTCGTGATCACGATCGACCGACCGGAGGCCCGCAACGCCATCGACGGGGCCACCGCCCGGGCCATGGCGGCTGCCGTCGACCGCCTGGAGTCCCGCGACGACCTCAGGGTCGGCGTCATCAGCGGGGCCAACGGTGTCTTCAGCGCCGGCATGGACCTCAAGGCCTTCGCGGCCGGAGACACACCCATCGTCGAAGGACGGGGCTTCGCCGGCATCACCCGCGCCCAGATCCGGACCCCGCTCATCGCCGCCGTCGAGGGCTATGCGCTGGGCGGTGGAACCGAGATGGCGCTCGCCTGCGACATGATCGTGGCCGCGCGGAACGCCACCTTCGGCCAGACCGAGGTCCACTACGGCATCGTGCCGCCCGAAGGTGGCATGGTGCGACTGCCCGAGCGCATCCCGCGCAACATCGCCCTGGAGCTTCTGCTCACCGGCGAGCCCCTGCCCGCCGAGCGCGCCGAGCGATTCGGCCTGGTCAACTACCTCACAGAACCGGGCCAGGCCCTGAAACGGGCCATGGAACTGGCCACCAGCATCGCGCAGAACGCACCCCTGGCCGTGGACGCCGTCAAACGCGTCGTCAACGAGCGGCGAGCGTTCAGCGACCAGGACGCCTTCGTCGAGCAGGATCAGATCGTCGCCCCGGTTCTGGCGTCCCACGACGCGCAGGAGGGCGCCCACGCTTTCGCGGAAAGGCGCCCACCGCACTGGCAGGGCCGCTGAACCAGCCCCGCCCGAGGTGCTAGCGGGCCCCCGCCCAGGGCCGCCACACAGGCACAGCCACCTCCGCACCGCACGAAAGGGCGACCCATCATGACTGAGCAATCCACTGTCCGTAGCGTGACCTACGACCTGCTGCGGACCCTGAAACTCACCACGGGCTTCGGAAATCCCGGCTCCACCGAGCAGACGTTCCTTCAGGATTTCCCGGCGGACTTCACCTATGTCCTTTCGCTGCAGGAGGCGTCCGTCATCGCGATGGCCGACGCCTTCGCCCAGGTGACCGGCCGCCCCGCGCTGGTGAACGTGCACTCCTCGGCCGGGCTGGGCAACGCTGTGGGCAATCTGGTGGCGGCCTACCACGGGAACACGCCCCTGATCATCACCTCGGGACAGCAGCACCGGGAACTGGTGATCGGGGATCCGTATCTCGGCAACCGTGAGGCCACCACACTGCCGAAGCCGTGGGTGAAATGGTCCTACGAGTCGGCCCGCGCCGAAGACGTCCCCGAGGCCTTCATGCGGGCCTACGCGGAGGCGCTGCAGCCACCGGCGGGACCGGTCTACCTGTCGATTCCCATGGACGACTGGAAGCGGCCCCTGTCCGGTTTTACCCGGGTGCGGACGGTGAGCGACCGCGTCGCCCCCGACACCGAGCGACTGCGCGGATGCGCCGACCGCATCTCCGCAAGCCGGCGTCCCGCGCTGGTCTTCGGGCCGGATGTCGACCGCGCCGGCGGCTGGGACGGGGCCGTCGCACTGGCGGAAAAGCTGCGCGCCTCCGTCTACGGCGCGCCGCCCTGAGCAGAGTTCGGCCGCCCGACGCGGTCATCGTCAACGAGTCGACCTCCACGATGGCGCAGCAGGTCGAGTGGCTTCCCACGGTCAGGCCCGGATCGTTCTTCGCCACGGCCAGCGGGGGCATCGGCTGGGGCACCCCGGCGGCGGTGGGGGTCGCGCTGGGCGACCGGGACAGGGGCGTCGACCGGCCGGTGGTCGGCCTGATCGGCGACGGATCCTCCAGTACTCCGTGCAGGCCATCTATACGGCGGCCCAGCACAACCTCCCGATCGTGTACGTGGTCATGCGCAACCAGGAGTACTCCATCCTCAAATCGTTCGCGGTACTCGAGGAAACGCCGGGCGTTCCGGGACTCGACCTGCCCGGCCTCGACATCGCCTCCGTCGCCCGCGGCTTCGGATGCCGTGCCGTCGACGTGGAGACCACCGAGGACCTGGAACGGGAATTCAAGACGGCCCTGACCGCCGGCACCACCACCGTCATCGTCGTCCCCACACAACCCCAGAAAGCCATGCTGGAGAGCACAAGCCCGCACGATCCGATCGTGACGCCTTCAAATCGGTCTTCCGGAACGAGGGTGCTTCTGTCCCACGCCGCCGCCGGAAGATCGGGCGAGGGCGGTGTGATCGGCTGCGTGCTCTCCGCATCCGTGATGCATTTCATTCCGGGCGGGCGCGAAGGAGCGTCGAGCCGAGGTACTCAACGGCGAGCAGTGCGACTTCCAGATCGATGTGCCCTTGCTGGACGGAGTATCCAAGGATTTCCTCGGCCTTCCGAATTCGGTACTGCACGGTGTTCTTGTGGAGAATTTGAGCGCTGGCGGTGGCGGTGTAACTGCAGCCGGCGCCCAGGAATATCTGCATGGTCTCCCGAAGCCGTGCGCTGTTCTCGTCATCGACGGCCAACGGACCCAGGACGCCCCACACCCAAGCGCGCATTTCGCCGACGTTCGTAGCCATCAAGGCGATGGGACCGACATGGGAGAAGTTGGTGAACTGGGGGGCTGGATTGGCCACTGCCGCAAGTTCCTGTGTGCGCAGTGCCTGCCGATGCGTGGAGCGGAATCCCTCGATGCCGTAGCCCACGCATCCAGCGCACAGGTGCACGGAAGGATCGCTCTGCTCGACCAAATTCGACAGCTGTTTCCAGGAGACGTCGCTGTGCGAGCCGAGCGGCAGCCAGGCCCAGGACATAATTGCGTCTCGGGGGACGAAGAGCGGCCTGGCAGGGCAGCCCAGCTTCTGGGCGATCTCGTTGGTGATCCGGTCGAGTCGAGCAAGTCCCTCGCCCCCACCGGTCAGTGTGGGCAACCAGGCCACCAGCCCGAGGTGATGCTGCCGGAGCCGGTAACCAAGGGCTGATTCGGCCCAGTTGAGGTCGACGTCCTTCTCGGTGAGGATGTCTCGCACGCGGGCGGCGCGCGCGGCGGTCTGGCTGAGCAGCCAGTGATCGCGTTCCTGTTGGTAGACCACGATGACATGCTCGGTTACCCGGTCGATGTAACCGAAGCTCACCTGCAGCATGCGCCGGTTGGTCGCGGTCGCGAGATCCTCGTCGGCGTTTTGTCGGTTGAGTTCGTCCAGACACCACTGCAGAAAACGCCAGTGGCCGATCCTGTAGGCCCTGACCATCGCGCTGAGGGAGATACCCCTCTGAGCCAGCCTCCTGGCGTACTCAAGGGCAGCTGCAGGCCCCTCGATCTTGTCCAGCGGCATGTCGTTCTCGAAAACGTGCAGCAACGTGGCGACATTTTCCGCGATGCTCGCCTGCAGGATTTTAGTGACGGTTGGATCGCCCCTGAGCTCCGGGATCTCGGCAATAACGTACTCCCCTATGTCGCGGCCGACCTCCGAGAGATGTGACCCTACGTTCTCCGCGACCACGGACAGTTGCTTCGCGGCCTCGGGATGCTCCGCAGCCATACCCCAATCCTACAGAGTGGTCCGTGGCCGCTCTTCGGGGCGCGATAGGCCGCACTCCAGCAATCCTGCGCGAATACCGCCGACGGATTGGTTCAGCGGCACCAATTCCAACCCGAAGCTCGTACTGCGCGCCCAGTGGTTGTCGTGCGGTCCACGCCTAGCCTCTGGTTACTGACTGGACCTTCCGGCCCGCGATCTGGGGGATCGACTTGCCTTCACGCCGTTCTTCGAAAACGTCCTAGGGGTGATCGGCGTTGACCAACATTGTCCGAGGCGCTGGAGAGGTGCCCGACTCCGCGATTGCGATGATCGACAGCGAGGGGACGGTGGTCGGCTGGACGAGCACCGCGCAGCGGCTTCTCGGTTACGCGGCCGGGGAGGTGGTGGGCCGGCCCGCCTGGTTCGTGCTGCCGTTTCTCCAGGACGCCCTGCACGTATGGGCGGCCAGCGAACAGCGCCGCGCCCGGGGCGGCTGGTCCGGCACAGCGACGATTCCTCACCGCGACGGTCACACACTCCAAGTAAGCCTGCGTGTCTCGCTGTTGTGGGGGCGCGACGGAGCGGTCCGCTGGCTCGTCTCCGGCACCAATATCGCCGCGCTGTCCGCGGTGGAAGTCGCCGGATCGGTGCGGGAGTCGCTTCTCACCCGCACACCGATCGGCATCGTGGTGCGTGACTTGGAACTGCGCTGCGCCTGGGTGAACGACGTCAGCGAACTTCAGGACGGCGTCCCTCGTGACAAGCGGCTCGGACGGCGCCTGCCGGACTCACTGCCCGGTCTCGAATCCGAGGCTCTCGAAGCGGTGATTGGCCAGGTGCTGAGCAGCGGCACGACCGCGGTCCATGAATACCGGGCATGGCCGCCGGCGGATCAGCGCCGAGAGCACGCCTTCGCGGCGTCCTTCTTCTGCCTGAGCGACGTCGATGGCCGGCCACTGGGGGTGTGCTCCATGAGCGTGGATGTCACCGGCAACCAGCGGGCACGCGAGCGGCTCGCCATCCTCAGTGAGGCCAGCACCCGGATAGGCAGCACCCTGGACGTGATGCAGACCAGCCAGGAACTGGCCGACCTCGCCGTACCCCTCCTGGCTGACTACGCCGCCGTCGACCTGATGGAGTTCGTCCCGCTCGGTGACGAAACCGCCCCAGGCATCAGCCCGACGGGGCAGCGCAGTCCGGCCCTTCGCCGCGCCGGCCTGG
Organism: Streptomyces sp. NPDC058246; assembly: GCF_042881985.1. NCBI lineage: Bacteria > Bacillati > Actinomycetota > Actinomycetes > Kitasatosporales > Streptomycetaceae > Streptomyces > Streptomyces sp. NPDC058246. The sequence continues at coordinate 11,827 of NZ_JBHVWZ010000023.1, forward strand.
CCTCGATCCACCCGGGGACTCCCGAGTCGCCGTGGGCACGCGGCGAGCCGATCTTCGTCCCGCCGACCTCACCCTGGATCGGGGTGCTCTCCTCCGGCGCCTCTCACCTGCAACCCGTCCTGGACACCTCTCCTGGCACATGGGTCGACAACGACCCCGCGCGGGCACGGACCGTTCGTGAAAACGGGATGCACTCCATGCTGCTTGTCCCCATCCGGGCGAGGCACACCACGCTGGGTGTGGCCGTGTTCGTCCGTACCGAGGAACCGATGCCGTTCCAGGAGGATGACCTGCTCCTTGCCGAGGAACTGGTCACCCGGGCGGCACTGTCACTGGACAACGCTCGCCAATACACCCGTCAGCACACAGCGGCCCTCGCTCTTCAACGCAAGCTGCTCCCGCACGGCTTGAAGGACAGCGCGGCGATCGAGACGGCCTCGCGCTACCTGCCGGCGGACGTGGACAACGGCGTCGGAGGCGATTGGTTCGATGTGATCCCGCTGTCCGGCGCCCGGGTGGGGCTTGTCGTCGGGGATGTCGTCGGGCACGGCATCAACGCCGCGGCGACCATGGGAAGGCTCCGAATGGCCGTATGCACGCTGGCGGACATGGATCTGCCCCCCGACGAACTGCTGTCCCACCTCGATCACACGGTCCGGCGCCAGACAGAGGAAGACAACGAAGCAGGCGACGGAAACCCCATGGTCATTGGCGCCACCTGTCTCTACATCGTCTACGACCCGGTCACCCGGCGGTGCACGATGGCTCGGGCCGGGCACCCTCCGCCCGCTGTTGTCGACCCGCAGGGAAAGGTCACGTTCCCGGACCTCCCCACCGGAGCCCCCCTCGGCGTCGGCTCGGTCCCCTTCGAAGCCGTGGACATGGAGGTGCCCGAGGGGACCCTGCTCGCCCTCTACACCGACGGCCTGGTCGAGACCCGCGACCGCGACATCGACATCGGAATGCGGAAACTGGGCGCCACCCTGGCGGCCCAGCCCCATCGACCCCTGGACGACCTCTGCTCCTCAGTGATCGAGGCGCTGCCGACCGAGTCACCGTCCGACGACGTCACCCTCCTCCTGGCCCGGACCCGTGTATTGAATCCGTGCCAGACCGTGTCCTGGGACCTGCCCCGGGACCCGGCCGTCGTCAGCGGTGCCCGCGGCTTGGTGGCCCGGCAACTGACCCGGTGGGGGTTGGAGCGCCTGATCACGGACGCGGAGATGATCGCCAGCGAGCTGGTCACCAACGCGATCCGTCACGGCGCCGGCCCCGTGGCCCTGCGTCTGATCAAGCACCGTCAGCTGACCTGCGAAGTATCCGACGCCAGCAGGTCCTTCCCGCGCCTTTGTCACACCCGCAGCACCGACGAGTACGGCCGCGGCATCCTCCTCGTCTCCCAGCTGTCGAGTTGCTGGGGCTGTCGCTGGACATCGGGCGGCAAGGTCGTCTGGGCGTCACAAGATCTGCCCCGTCCCCTCAAGAGCGAGAGCGACGTCGGCATCCCTCCCGACCCCGGTGGGGCCGCATGGCCGAAAGACCCAGAGAGTCGAGGAAAGGAGCTGACATGAACCTCGCATCCCACGTGGTGAACAGCGCCCGGATTCATCCGGATCGTCCCGCGCTCCGTCTCGGAGACGCCGCCGTCTCCTATCGCGCGCTCGACCACGGCAGTGCCCGCATGGCAGGAGTGCTCCACGACCGTGGCGTGAAACCCGGGGACCGAGTCGCGGTCATGCTGCCCAACGTGCCCGAGTTCGCCCTCGCGTACTTCGGCGTACTCCGGGCCGGCGGCATCGTCGTTCCGATGAACCTGCTGCTCAAGTCCCGTGAGGTGGCGTACTATCTCGGCGACTCGGGTGCCCGGCTCCTGTTCGCCTGGCACACCTTCGCCGACGAGGCACGGACCGGTGCGCAGCAGGCCGAGGCCGAGTCGGTCGTCGTCAGTCCCGGCTCATTGGACGAGTTGCTGGTGTCCGCCCGACCCACCGAGCACCTGACCGACCGGCACGAGGACGCCACCGCGGTGATTCTCTACACCTCGGGGACGACAGGTCAGCCGAAGGGCGCCGAACTGACCCACGCCAACCTCACCCGCAACTGCGACATCGTGGCCACCGAGCTGTTCCGGCTCACCGCCGACGATGTGATCTTCGGTGGGCTGCCACTGTTCCACGCGTTCGGACAGACCTGCATCCTCAACGCCGCCGTCACCGCCGGCGCGTGCCTCACGCTGCTGCCGCGCTTCGACGCCGGGAAGGCACTGGGAATCGAAGGGTATGGAACGTCGGAGACCTCGCCCGTCGCCTCGTTCAACACCCTGCAGGCTGGACCCAAGCCCGGTTCGGTCGGCATCCCGATCCGGGGCGTCGAGATGCGGGTGGTCGACAAGGACAGCATGGACAGCAAGGAAGTACCGCACGGGGAGACCGGCGAGATCACGATCCGCGGGCACAACGTGATGAAGCGATATTGGCAACGCCCCGAGGCAACCGCCGCCGCGATCCGGGACGGGTGGTTCTACACCGGCGACATCGGCCGGGTCGACCAGGACGGATACTTCTGGATCGTCGGCTGGACGAAGGACGTGATCATTCGGGGCGGGTACAACGTGTACCCCCGCGAAGTCGAAGATGTGCTGTACGAGCACCCTGCGGTCGCCGACGCGGAGGTCATCGGCGTCCCCAACTCCGATCTCGGTGAGGAGGTCGGCGCGGCAGTCGTTCTCAAGCCGGGCGCCCACACCACGGCCGAGGATCTGCGTGATTACGTCAAAGGTCAGGTAGCGGCTTACAAGTATCCGAGGAAGGTGTGGATCACGGACGCGCTGCCCAAGGGGCCGACCGGCAAGATCCTCAAGCGGGAGATCGTCCCGCCGCCCGAGGCAGCCCGCGACTGTCGGCAGCACTTCCCGACTTGAGGGAGACAGTCCCGCCGTACGCCGTACGCCGTACGCCGTACGCCGTACGCCGTACGCCGTGCGCGCGTGCCCATGAGCCTGCTACTCGTCGGCGGGCTTCGGCTCGCTCATCCGGCGGGCGGCCTCGACGACTGCCGAGCGGTGCAGGGCCAGCCGCTGCGGCGGCCAGGACTGGCTGACCTCGTCGGGGTCGACGCCCTCGGCGGCCCAGAACCACGCCTGGGCCGCGGCGAGAACCATGGTCAGGAGATCGGCAGGGTCCATCTCCTGGGCGACCTCGCCACGCTGCTGCGCGTCGGCCACTTCGGCGGTCTTGCGTCGGAAGGCGTCGGGTTCGGGTCCGGTGGCGGAGGGGCGCTCCAGGAGTTTCCATAGGCGCAGGCGCATCAGGTCGGGAGGGGCGACGAGGTGGTCGAAGATCGCTCCTGCGTATCCGGGCAGGTCCTCGGCGTCGAACGGCACCGACTCGGCCCCCGCCGTCAGCGCCCGTCGCAGAACCTCGTCGAACAACTGCTCCTTGTTGCCGAAGTAGGCATAGATCAGCCGCTTGTTCGCCCCCGCGGCCTCCGCGATCCGGTCAACTCGGGCACCGGCGATGCCGTAGGCAGCGAATTCGGTGAAGGCGGTGTCGAGCAGCCGGGCCTTGGTGGCGCTGGAGTCCCGTGGCATGCTCGCCAGCCTACCAAGTAGCTATCTAGTTATTGACATGCGAGGGCTCGCACACAACTGCCGGGCCATGGTGACCGGAGCCGGTTCCCGAATCGGGGTGGAGACGGCCCGGGCGCTCGCCGCGGCGGGCGCCGATGTCACCCTGGCCGTACGGACCACCGACGCGGGAGACCGCATGGCGGCGCGCCTGGGGAATGAACTGCCGCCCGAATCCGGACAGTTGACGGTAGGGCGACTCGACCTGACCGACCGGTCGGCGGTCGCGGCATTCGTGGCCGACTGGCACGGCCCCGTGCACATCCTCGTCAACAATGCCGGAGTGATGGCCCCGCCGGAACTCATCCGCACGCCTGACGGCGGGGAGACGCAGTTCGCCGTCAACCACCTGGGCCACTTCGCGCTCGCCGTCGCCCTCCATCCGGCTCTCGCGGCGGCGGACGGCGCACGGGTCATCTCAGTCGCCTCGATCGGGCACCTCTTCTCACCGGTCGTCCTCGGCGACCTCGACCACAGCTTCCGCCTCTACGACCCATGGACCTCCTATGGGCAGTCGAAGACCGCCAACGTCCTGTTCGCCGTCGGTGCCGCCGGGCGATGGGCCCACGACGGCATCACCGCGAACGCGCTGATGCCGGGCAACATCGCGGACACGTCCCTGGCCCGGCACATGAACATGCAGCAGGTGGCACCGACTTCACGGCCTCAGGCGAACTCGCACTGCCACCGCAGAAGACGGTGGAGCAGGGCGCCTGAAGGGGAATCCACCGCCCAGGAGGTGTCGGCGGCTGCGGAACACCGGAACGACAACCGGCGCTGAGCCCTTCACTCGCATCAGAGCGCTTCGACCTGCGCGGCGCGAGCCGTCGCGGCAGATGTTCTCGACGCCAGGATGCTCGCGCAGCGATCGTTCGAGCCGCCGGTGAACTCCTCACCGTGCAGCGTGAGATCGACCGTGTCCAAGGGCCGCACCGCAACCCTGCGGTCCGCCGCGACACGTCACTCTGCGGAGGAAGCACCCTCGACGGTCCCCTCCGGGGGGAATCAATCGATCACGGCGGCCCGCCAGGTCTCCTCGTCGGCGTCCAGGAGCGCCGCGACGAGGGCGGGGTCCGGCAGCGGGCCGTGGTCGGCGGCGACTCTCAGGGCCGAGGCCGCGGTCAGATGGCCCAGCCGCAGGGCGCGGTCCACGGGCAGCTGCCGCAGCAGGCCGCTGAGGAACCCGGCGGCGAAGGCGTCGCCTGCGCCGACCGGCTCGGCAACGCGCACGGTCAGGGCGGCCACGCTGTGGGCAGCGGTCCCCACGAAGGCGGTGGCGGCGCGGTCCCCGTCCTTCACGACGAGGACGCGCGGGCCGGACAAGAGGTCGCGGACCGTTTGGGCGTCGGTGATCCCGTCCCCCCAAAGAGCCTGGGCCTCGTCGAGGCCCACGAAGACGATGTCGGCCCGGTCCGCGAGCGCCCGCAGTATGTCGGCGGCGCAGCGGCCGGCCCACAGGGCGGGGCGGTGGTTGACGTCGAAGCTGACGGGCCACGGGCGGTCGGGGCGCAGCGCGCGTTCGACGAGGGCGCGGCAGCCGGGCGACAGAGCGGGGGTGATGCCGCTGAGGTGGACGAGCGCGGCGTCCGCCACCGCCGGGTCGTCGAGCGCTTCGGGGGTGAGGGCCGAGGCGGCGGATCCGGCGCGGTGGTAGTGGACGCGGGTGCCGTGCGTGCCCGGGTCCTTGAGCAGCAGTCCGGTGGGGCGCTCCGGGTCGGTGCGCACGCCGCTGACGTCGACGCCGCCCGCGGCGATCCGGGCGCGGACGCGGCGGCCGAAGGGGTCGTCGCCGACCGCGGAGACCCAGCGAGCGGGGATGCCGTGGTCGGCGAGGTAGAGGGCGACGTTCGACTCGGCGCCCGCGATGTCGACGCGCAGCAGGTCGGCGCCGTCCAACGGCTGGAGGGGGTCGGGTGCGAGGGCGGCCATGGTCTCGCCGACGCAGACGACGGGGCCGGGGCGCAGGGGCCGGTAGGTGCTCATAGTGGGCTTCCTAGAGTGCGTCGGCGCGGTCCGCCGAAGCCGGGGCGGAGGGGACCGCCGAAGCCGGGGCGGAGGGCACCGCCGGGCGGTACGGGGCGGCCGGGGCGCCGGGGACATCCACCGGCACCTCGAAGACGGCGCCGTCGAGGGGTCCGGGGGCGGACAGGCCGATCCGCGCGCTGGTGACGAGGAGCGTACGGCCGTCGGGGCCGCCGAGGCACAGTCCTGCGGGCTGCCCGGCAGGAAGGTCGACGATCCGGTCGAGGCTGCCGTCGGGGCCGTAGCGGTGGACCTGCCCGGTCCCCCAGACGGCGGTCCACAGGCAGCCCTCGACGTCGGTGGTCATGCCGTCGGGGCTGCCTGAGCCGAGGGTGACGAAGGTTTCGGGGGTGCCCGGGTCTCCGCTCACGGAGTCGACCGGGTAGCGGCGGATGATGCCCCGGGCGCTGTCGGCGAGGTACATGACGGTGCCGTCGGCGCTGAAGGCCGGGCCGTTGGGGATCGTGAGGTCCCGCAGGACGCGGGTGACGCGGCCATAGCGGTCCAGGCGGTAGAGGGAGCCCGCGTCCTCGGTGGCCTCGTACGCCATGCTGCCCGCCCAGAAACGGCCGTGCGGGTCAGCGACGCCGTCGTTCATCCGCATCGGCGCGGCCTTGCCGTCCTCGGGGCGCGCGATCCAGTCGACGCGGCCCGCGGGGTCGATGCGGCAGATGCCGGGGCCCGCCGCCGCGATCCAGTGGCCGGGGTGCCCCTCCACCGGTGCCACGGCGCCCAGCGGGCAGGGCAGTCGGGTGATCGGGGCGAGCGGCGCGTCGGGCCCGTCGGGCACGGCCAGCAGCCGGCCGGTAAGGATGTCGGTCAGCACGGCGCGGCCGTCCGTCCAGCGGATGCCCTCGCCCAGTTCGAGGCGGTCGGTCCCCAGGACCGCGGGGGCGGTCACGGGCGGACCTGAGCGCGGACGACGTCCACGAACGCGCGGGCGCGCTCGCGCAAGGCGGTGAGGTCGCCGCCGTCGGCGGCGTCGCCGATCAGGGGCGATCCGACGCCGACGGCCGTGGCCCCCTCTCGCAGGTAGGCGGCGGCCGCCGCCGCGTCCACTCCCCCGACGGGTACGAAGGGCAGGTCCGGGAAGGGTCCGCGCAGGTCCCGCAGATAGCCGGGGCCCCCGGCGCTGCCTGCAGGGAAGAGCTTGAGGGCGTCGGCGCCGAGTCGCTGTGCCTGGAGGATGTCGGTGGGCGTCATCACGCCCGCGAGCACGGGGAGTCCGAGTTCCCGCCCGATGGTGATGCTGTCGCTGACCCCCGGGGTGACGAGGAAAGCGGCGCCGGCCTTCTGGGCGGCCCGGGCGTCGTCGGAGCTGAGCACGGTTCCGGCGCCGAGCGTCGCGTCGGGGCCGAGCGCGGCACGGGCCCGCGTGATGACGTCGAGCGCGTCGCGCCCGGAGAGGGAGACCTCGATGAGGGTGACGCCCTCCTCGGCGAGGGTGAGCACGGTGGTCAGCGCCGCGTCCGGGTCGCTGCCGCGGACGATGGCGAGCAGCCGGTGGGCGCGCAGCGCGGCGAGCAGGTCCATCCGACATCCCTTCTGGTGACGGGGTTCAGGAGCGGCCGGGTGATGGGGGTTCAGGGGCGGCCAGGTGATGGGGGTGCAGGGGTGGCCAGGTGGTGGGGGTTCAGGGGCGGCGGGTCGCGGTGACGGTGAGCCGCCAGGCGACCTCGCCGGTCGGCGGCACCACGGCGGTGTCGCCGTCGCCCGCGGCGGCGCGGTCGAAGACGCGGCCGAGCATCGGCTCGACGCCGATCGAGCGGTACGGCGCGCCCTGCGGGAAGCCGCCGAGGTTGCGCCAGAGGGCGACCGCGACCGGCTGCCCGTCGGCCTCGACGGACAGGTGCAGCGTGTCGGCGCCGTCGTGCACCGACACTCGGGAGGTGAGGACGACCGCTCCGACGGCGCTCCCGTCGTCCGGGCCGAGCCGGTCCAGCGGTACGCCGTCGACGCTGGGCCAGGTGCCGGCGACCCAGCGGTCGCCCTCGTCCGGGTAGAGCCGGGTCGCCGCCGGTCCGACGACGCCGATGCGGGCGGCCGGGGAGAGGTCCAGAAGGGCGTGGGCGGCCCACACGAAGCGGTAGCCGGGCTCGGCGGCGAGCGTGTACTCGGCGACGACCGCGTCCCCTCGCTCGCCGATCCGCCGGGTCAGGCGGAAGTCGGGGCACTCCGCGACGTCCTCCTCCCCCGCCGTCCGCCAGGGCCGCGACCAGGTGTCGCCATGGTCGGGCAGCCCGCGCACGGTGGGCACGCACTCCTCAAGGCCGCCGGCGTCGGCGAAGGGGTCCCCGGGCCGGACCGTACGGCGGCGAGGTTCGTCGCGGTGCCACAGCCACTCGCGGCCGCCCGCGGTCAGCGACGTCCAGCGTCCGCCGTGGTCCGGGTCGGTGGCGACACGTACGGGCAGCCGCGTGGCGCTCACCATTCGGCGAAGGAGCCGTCGGCGTGCCGCCACACGGGATTGCGCCAGGCATGGCCGGACCGGTCGGCGGCGCGGACCGCGTCCTCGTCGACGGCGATGCCGAGACCGGGCAGTTCGGTGCGCCGTGCCTGGCCGTCGACGAAGCGGAAGGGCTCGGTGTCCACCAGGTAGGACAGCAGGTCGGCGTCCTTGTTGTAGTGGATGCCCCGGCTCTGCTCCTGGATCAGGAAGTTGGGCGTGGCGAAGGCCACTTGAAGGCTGGCGGCCAGTGCGATGGGCCCGAGCGGGCAGTGCGGCGCCAGGTGGGCCCCGAAGGTGTCGGCGAGCGAGGCGATCCGGGTGACCTCCGATATCCCGCCGGCGTGCGACAGGTCGGGCTGGGCCACGGCTATGCCCGCCATCAGTGCCGGGAGGAAGTCGGCTCGCCCGTAGAGCCGTTCACCGGTGGCCAGCGGCACGGATGTCGCGGTGACCAGCCCCGGCAGCAGGTGTACCTGCTCGGGCAGGACGGGTTCCTCGACGAACAGCGGGTGCAGCGGGGCCATCTCGTGGAGCACGCGGCGCGCGTTGGCGGCGCTGAAGCGGCCGTGGAAATCGACGGCGACGTCGCGGTGCGGGCCCAGGGCCTCGCGGGCGGCCGCCACGCGCTGCACGACGGCAGTCGTCTCGGCGGGGCTGCCGATCGGCGGCGTACGCCCGGCGGCGTTCATCTTGACGGCCGTGAAGCCCGCCTCGACCTGGGCGGTGATCTCCTCCTTCAGCCGGTCCGGTTCGTCACCGCCGACCCAGGCGTACACCCGGACCGAGTCGCGGACGGGGCCGCCGAGCAAGGTGTGCACCGGCACCCCGAGGGCGCGGCCGGCGATGTCCCACAGGGCCTGGTCGATACCGGCGACGGCGCTGGAGAGGACCGGGCCGCCCCGGTAGAAGCCGCCCTTGCTCAGCACCTGCCAGTGGTCCTGGATGCGCAGTGGGTCCTGGCCCACCAGGTACTCCGCCAGCACCTCGACAGCTGACCGGACCACCTCGGCCCGGCCCTCGACCACGGGCTCGCCCCAGCCGACGACGCCGTCGTCGGTCTCGATGCGGCAGAACAGCCAACGGGGCGGGACGAGGAAGGTCTCGACGCGCGCGATCTTCACTGTGACTGGCCGTCCTTCTGTCCGGCGGAGCCGTCCGCGCCCTCGGGCACGGACGGAGCGCTGAGCTTGTCGAGGTCGCGCGTGGCCTGGGCGAGCAGGGCGCGCATGGCGTGTTCCGCGCCGTCCGGATCCCGGTCGCGCACGGCGTCGAGTACGGCACGGTGGCTGGGGACCGGGTCCTCGCTGTGGGGGGAGCTGTGCACGAGCTGGTCGCGCTGGGCCAGGCCCGACTCAATGACCATCTCCATGCGTTCCAGCAGTTCGTTGTGGGTGGCGGTGAGCAGCGCCCGGTGGAAGGCGAGGTCGGCCTCGACGGCGTGGCTCGCGCCGCCCTCGTGGCCCATGGCCGTCAGTGCCGCCTCCAGCGCCTCGAGGTCGGCGTCGGTGCGGCGGGCCGCGGCCAGCCGCACGGCGGCGGGTTCGATGATGCCTCGGACCTCGCCGAGGTTGCGCAGCAGCGCCGGGTCGGCGCCAGTGCCGCTGCTCTCGGAGAACTGCCAGCGCAACACGTCGGCGTCGAGCAGGTTCCAGTCGGAGCGGGGCCGGACGAAGGTGCCGCGCTTCTGCCGGGCGTCGACCATGCCCTTGGCCGCGAGCACCTTGAGCGATTCGCGCAGGGCCGTCAGGCTGACGTCCAGTTCGCTCTGCAGGGCCACCATGTCGAGCGTCGCTCCCTCGGGGATCTCACCGCTGAGCACCCGGCGGGCGAGCGTCTCCACGGTCTGACCGTGCACGCCGCGGCGCGCGTATCGCGTCATGTGTTTGCCTTTCTTGCTGGTCGGTCGGTGGCTGGAGCGGTCGGTTCCGTCAGGCGGAGGACTTGGTGACGCTCCAGCCGCCGTCCACGAGCAGGCTCGATCCGGTGATGTAGGAGGCTTCGTCGGCGGCGAGGAAGGCGACGGCGGCGGCGGCCTCCTCGGGCGTGCCGAAGCGGCGGGCCGCGGTCTCGGCGACGCTGAGCTCGCGGTCTGCCGGCGGGACCCGGTCCCAGGCGGCGGTCAGGATCGGTCCCGGCAGCACCGCGTTGACGCGGACCTCGGGGCCGTACTCGACGGCGAGCTGGCCGCACAGCGACAGCAGCGCTCCCTTGCTCGCCGCATACGCCGGGTGGCCGGGGATCCCCCGGCGGGCGTGGACGGAGGAGACGAGCACCACGGCCCCCTGGTGCTCACGCAGGTCGGGCAGTGTCGCCCTGACGCCCAGGAAGGCGCCGGTGAGATTGACCGACAGCTGCCGTTCCCAGGAGGCCAGGCTGGTCTCGTGGGCGGGTGCGACCGCCACCGTGTACGCGTTGCTCACCAAAACGCCCACTGGCCCGAAGCTGTGGGCGGCGGTGATCACCCGCTGCCAGTCGTCCTCGTTCGCGACGTCGGCGGGGACGAAGAGGGCCCGGGACCCGTCCTTGCGCAGCCGCTCGGCGGTCTCCTCGCCGCGTGCGGTGGCGATGTCGACGAGGACGACGGACGCGCCCTCCGCGGCGAGGCGTGCCGCGGTGGCCGCGCCGATGCCCGATGCGGCGCCGGTGACGACGGCGACGCGGTTGGTGAAGCGGGCCGCTGGGTTCATGGGGTGGGTCGTCTCCTGTTCGAGAGTCAGGTGGAATGCAGATCCTTCCGCTGCCGTCACTGCCGCGCCAAAACGGTCAACTCCGCGTCGTGTCCGGCGGTCCAGGCGAACGGCAGCCCCGAGTGGATCAGATACGCGCCGCCGTAGCGGGTGCCGGTGGCGGTGTCGGTGTAGACGGCGTCCGGCCTCAGGCCGCGCAGCCGGAGCCGGGCGGCCCGGCCGGGCACCAGGGGCGCGCCGTCCAGCGGGCCGGTGTTCCAGGCCGTCACCACCAGGCGGGCTCCGCCCGGTTCCTCGTACTGGATGCCGCAGGTCGGGTCGTCGGGGCTGCCGAGCAGGCTCACCTCGCCATGGTGGACGATGTCGCGGATCTCCTTGTAGCGGGCGATCCACTCGGTGGCCTCCGCGCGCTGCCGCGGCGTCCAGTGACGTATGTTGGCGCCGATGCCCAGGACTCCGGCGATGGAGTTGACGAACCGGAAGGCCAGGGAGCGGGGGCGCGGGTCGAAGACGCCGGGGGCGTCGGTGACCCACGAGCTCATGGTGTGCGGGGCGTGCGCGTGGAGATAGCCGTACTGGATGCGCAGCCGGTCCATGGGCGCGGTGTTGTCGCTGGGCCACATCACGTCGGTGCGGGCGACGGTGGCGTGCTCGACGCGGGCGCCGCCGCCGGCGCAGCCCTCGACGGTGACATGCGGGTGGGCGGTGCGCAGGTGGTCCAGGACGCGGAGGTAGCCGGCGACGTGGCCGGCGTCGAGGTCCTGTCGCTCCGGGTCCTCGCCCGCCGGGTGGCCGGGGCGGCCGCGCTCGGTGGGCGGCCGGTTCATGTCCCATTTGAGGTAGCTGATGGCGTACGAGCCGAGCAGCCGGTCGAGGGTGCCGATGACGAAGTCCTGGACGTCCTCGCGGCCGAGGTCGAGCAGGAGCTGGTTGCGTACGAGTGTCGCGGGACGGCCCTCGGTCCGGTACACCCACTCGGGGTGCTCGGCGTAGAGCCTGGAGCGGGGGCTGATGCCCTCGGGCTCCACCCACAGGCCGAAGTCCATGCCGAGGGCGCGGACGTCCTCGACGAACCGGTCGAACCCGCCGGGGAATTCGGCCGGGTCCGGGTCCCAGTCGCCGAGACCGCCGGTGTCGTCGGGGCGTCCGGTGAACCAGCCGTCGTCGACGACGAAGAGTTCGGCGCCCAGTTCCGCGGCCGTCTTGGCGAGTTCCAGCTGCCCGGCGGCGTCGACGTCGAAGCCGGTCGCCTCCCACGAGTTGTAGAGGACCTTGCGCGGCCGGTCGATGCGCTCGCCGGTGAGGTGCCGCTCGTAGCGGTGCCACACGCGGACCAGCCCGTCGAGCCCGTCCGGGCTGAAGGCGCAGGCCAGCCGGGGCGTGACGAGGGTGGCGCCGGGGGCGAGGCGGACCGCGCCTTCGTGGGGCACCCGGCCGGCGCGCACCCGTACGGCGCCGCCGGGCTCGGCGTCGGCGCTGATCCGCCAGTTGCCGGACCACTCCAGGGCGATGCCGTACGTGGGGGTGGCGCCCTCGGCCGGGGCGGCGGCGTCCTGGACGGCGAGCCAGGGGTGGTACGCGTGCCCGGCCGAGCCCTGCGTGCTCTCCATCTCGAAGCGGCCGCGCTCGAGCTCCACGTGCTTCAGCTGGAACTCCTGCGACCACTGGCCGGCCAGGTACGTCAGCCGCGCGCCGCCCTGGACAGGGACGTTGACGGCGGCGGAGTCGAAGCGCTCCAGGCGCACGTCGCTCTCGCCGGTGCAGGTGAGCTCGGTCCAGCGCAGGACGACGTCGGTGCCGGGCACCGTCTCGTAGCGGAGCGTCGTACGCAGCCCGAGGACGTCGTCGGTGAACTCCAGACGCAGCGCCCGGTCTCCGTCCTGCGTGGCGCCGGTGAAGTGCCACCAGCTGCCGCGGTCGCCGCCGGGGCGGGAGGCGACCAGGTCGGCGCCGGTGAACGGCCGCAGCCCGTACGGGATGTACTCGGCCGGGGCGGCGTCGGCCGGGGTGATGAAGTGGGTGCGCCGCGACCAGTCCATGGGCGACGGCCCGACCTCCGCGCCGTGCGGCCCCCAGGCGGCGAGTTCGGCCCAGCGGCCGTCGCCGCCGAGGGTGACGGCGTAGGTGGTGGTGTCGGTGCGCAGCAGCCACCGGTCGTGCACGGTCACTTGACGGCTCCGAGGTTCAGACCGGCCACGAAGTGGCGCTGGAAGCGGAGGAAGACGGCCACCGTCGGGGCGGCGGCGATCACCGAGCCGGCCGCGATGACGTTCCACATGGACACGTACTGGCCCTGCAGCCCGATGAGGGAGGCCGTGATGGGCATCTGGGTGTCGGTGCGCAGCACCGTGATGGCCCACAGCAGGTCGTTGAAGATCCAGGTGAACGACAGGGCGGTCAGCGCGGCCAGGGCCGGGCGGGCCAGCGGCAGGATGATCCGCCAGTAAATCTGCCACGGGCTCGCGCCGTCGATGACGGCGGCCTGCTGGATCTCTCCGGGGATCGCCCGCATGAAGCCGTGCAGGACGAAGACGTAGAAGCCGACGCCGAAGCCGACCTGCACGCCGATCAGCGCGTAGAGCTGGTCGTAGATGCCGAGCACTTCGCTGAGCTTGGAGACCGGGATCAACAGGATCTGCGGGGGCAGCAGGTTGCCGCCGAGCATGAGCAGCAGCAGGACGCGCCGGAAGGGCAGGTCGTAGCGGCTGAGCGCGAAGGCCGCCATGGAGGCGAGGCCGAGCGAGAGCAGCACGGTGGGGATGGTGACCAGCATGCTGTTGATGAGGGCGCGCTGCTGGCCGCCGTCCAGCCACGCCTGGTGGAAGCTGTCGAAGGTGAACGAGTGCGGCCGGCTGCCGACGCCGTGCGCGGCGATGTCGTCGAACGTCCGGGTGCTGGTGACCAGGACGAGGGCGATCGGCAGCAGCCACAGCGCGGACAGCAGGCCGGCGGTGAGGTGGAAGCCGGTGGTGCGCAGGGCGCGGCCGCTCAGGACGGGGCGGCGGGGCACCGCGACCTTGGCGTGGCCGGGCTGGCCCGCCGGCCCATCGGCGTCCTTGACATGCGCGGTGGCCTGGGTTGCGGTCATCAGTCGGCCTCCCGGAAGGCGCGCACGAGGTAGCTCGCGATGACGCCGAAGGCCAGCACGAAGATGACGACGGCGAGCGCGGAGCCGTATCCCAGGCGCAGGGACTGGAACGCGGTGGAGTACATGTAGGTGCTCAGCAGTTCGGAGGAGTGGTACGGGCCGCCGCGGGTGAGCGCCCACACCACGTCGAACGAGCGCAGCGAGTCGATGACGATCACCGACAGGACGACCGCGTTGACGCTGCGCAGCTGCGGCAGCGTGATGTGCCGGAACTGCTGCAGACGGGTGGCGCCATCCACCTTGGCCGCCTCGTACAGCGCGGGGTCGATGCCCTTGAGGCCGGCCAGGTACAGCACCATCACGTACCCGACCTGGCGCCACAGCGCGGGCACGATGACCGCGTAGAAGGCGGTGTCCTGGTCGGCGAGCCAGGCGTGCTTCCAGCCGCCGAGGCCGATGGCTTCCAGCACGTTGTTGATCAGGCCGTCCGGCTGGTACATGGCCTGCCACACCAGCGCGGTCGCGACCAGCGAGAACACCACCGGCAGGAAGAGCGCCGCACGGTAGAACCCGATGCCACGCCGCTCCTGCTGGAGCAGCAGCGCGGCACCGAGGCCGAGGCCGGCGGAGAGCCCGCCGAAGAGCAGCAGCCACAGCACCGTGTTGATCGCGGCGGTGCGGAAGACCGCGTCGTGCAGCATCTCGCTGAAGTTGCCGAGGCCGACGAACTTGGGGGCCGCCAGGCCGTCCCAGGAGGTCAGGGAGAGGTAGAAGCCCTGGAGCGCCGGCCAGAAGACCCAGAACGCCTCGGCGAGCAGCGGGACGAGGACGAAGGCCAGGACCACCGGGGGCACCCGCGTGGCCCTGGACCGTCGTGTGGAGCCGATCAGCGCCATCGTCACTGGCTCCAGATCTTCTGTGCGCTGCGCTGCCACGTGGTGAGGATGGAGCCGATCTCCTTGGGCTTGGCCAGGTAGTGCACGAGCGCGGTGTCGGCGGTCGGCTGGAGCGCGTCGCTGGAGTCCCGGTTGAAGAACTGCGTCACGTCGGTGGCGCTCTCGATGAGCTTGCGGCCCTTGAGGACCAGCGGGGTGCCGGCGTCCTTGGCGTCCGGGTGCGTGGGCAGCGCGGTGCCGGACGAGTTCTTGAGGTACAGCTCCTGCGCCTCGGCGGAGGCGAAGTAGCGCAGCAGTTCCTTGACGCCGCCGGCGCGCCGGGTGCGGGCGCTGGCGAAGTAGCCGTCGGTGGGCGCCTCCTCGGCGACCGGCACCTTCGGATCGATGATGGGGAACTGGAAGAAGTCCAGGTCGCCCAGGGCGTCCTTGGGTGCGGCGTCGGCGAAGAAGGTGCCGATCAGCATCATGCCGGTGCGGCCCTGGAGGAGCGCGGTGGTGGCGTCCTGGAAGGGGATCGCCGTGCCGTTGGGGTCGAAGTACGGGCGGGCCTGGTCCCATGTGTCGAAGACCCTGCGGACCTCGGGGTCGTCGAAGCGGTGCTTGCCCGCGAGGAGTTCGCGGTGGTACGTGGCGCCATTGACGCGGATGTTGAGGTAGTCGAACCAGGTCGAGGCGACCCAGGGGGTGTCGCCGCCGGCGCCGAGGCCGATCGGGGCGACACCCTTGCTCTTGAGCTTGTCGCACAGGTCGAGGAACTCGTTCCAGGTCTTGGGCTCCTTGACGCCCCACTTGGCGAAGTTCGACTTCCGGTAGAACACGCCCCAC
Source organism: Streptomyces sp. NPDC058246 (assembly GCF_042881985.1). Lineage (NCBI taxonomy): Bacteria > Bacillati > Actinomycetota > Actinomycetes > Kitasatosporales > Streptomycetaceae > Streptomyces > Streptomyces sp. NPDC058246. The sequence continues at coordinate 27,419 of NZ_JBHVWZ010000023.1, forward strand.
CAGTAGTAGCTGGTGGGCACGAAGACCTTCTTGCCGCTGGAGGCCGAGGTGCACAGCTTCTTCAGCGCGTCGGAGTAGCCGGAGAGCTCGGGCTTCTCCCAGATGTCGTCGAGTCCGAGGAGCAGGTCCTTCTTGGCGTACGACTCGGCGACGGAGCCGGGGTACCAGGTGTAGGCGTCCGGCGGGTTGGCCGAGGTGAGGTAGGTCGGCAGCTGCGTGCGGAACGTCTCCGACGCGACGGTGTTGAGCTGCGCCTTGGCGTCGCCGCGCTTGTCGAAGGCGGCGACGACCGCCTGCATCGCGGCCTTGGCCTGCGGAGAGGAGAGGTTGGACTGCAGGGTCACCGGGCCGCCGGACTTTCCTCCGGAGGCAGACGGGCTCTGGGTGACGCAGCCGCTGAGCAGCGCGCCGGCGCCGACTGCGCCGGCTCCTACGAGAAATCTGCGGCGGTTGGCGTTGAAGGCGGTCATCTATGCACTCCCTAAGTGCCCACGGAACGGAGCTGAGGCCCCCTGACGGCCCGGCTCTGCCTGCGGCAGGCACAGCCTGTCGCAGCGGTCCGGACACCGTCAAGATTAATTACTAATTTATTTCGCGGAGGGTGTGCCTCCGGGCCGAACAAGTCCCGGAGGCACACCTCTTGGTGCTGGGTGGTGAGAGGCGAGAGGCGAGAGGCGAGAGGCGAGAGGCGAGAGGCGAGGCGGAACGAGCGCGCGGAGCTCAGAGCTCGGTCTGGTGGACGCGGCCGTCCACCCCACGGAAGGCGGCCAGCACGCCACCGTCCGGCCCTGCGGCGGCACCGAGCGCGCCGTCGAAGGCACCGCTGACGAAGTCGGCGTCCTTGCTCCAGCCGGCCCAGCCGCCGTCGGCGGTCCAACTGCGCGTCCAGAGCGTGTAGTCCCCGGCCCGCGCGTACAGGTGGACGGTGCCGCCGGAGGCCACCAGGGTCGGACTGCCACTGGTCGTGCCGCCGAGGGCCGCCCAGTCCGACCAGGTGCCGGAGGTGTCGCGGGTCCGTGACCACACCGAGTCGTCGGGGGTACGCACGGCCACGTGCAGCCGCCCGGCGTCGTCGACGACGGCCGACGGACGTCCGTAGATCGGCCGGCCCTGCGGCGCACCGAGCGAGGTCCAGCCGGAGGCAGCGCCGCGCGACCACACACTGCCGTCCGCGCCGCGCGCGAACAAGGTCCAGTCGTCCGGCCCCGCGAAAGCCGCGGTCGGCGCGTCCGTCAGTGTCCCGCCGAGGCTCTGCCAGCGCCCCCAGCGCCCGTTCGCGTACACACGCCGGTAGGCGGTGTCGTCGGTGCCGCGCACGAAGACGTCGATCCGTCCGCCGGCCGAGGGGTACGCGGCGGGCTGGCCCAGGATGCGGCCGCGCGTCGGGCCACCCAGATCGGTGCTCCGGGACGTGGCCCAGTCACCGCCGCGCGCGGTCTGCGCGCGCAGCGCACCGTCCGCGCCACGGGTGAAGACGGTGAGCGTGTCGCCGTCGCGCACCAGGGCCGGGCTCGCCGACGAGCGGCCGGGAAGCTCGGCGCCGGGGGCCTCGTCGGTGCCGGTCAGTTTGAGGAAGGCCGTGCCGTGCGCGGGGACACGCACCGTGTACGAGCCGGTGAAGGTGGAGCGCGAGGCACGCGCCCGCAGGTCGCGCACCGCGACCTTGCCCGCGAGGCCGGTGTCCGCGAAGGTCACCGTGCGGTCCTGCGCCTGGTCGGAACGGTTGAGCAGGACGACCGCCCGCTTGCCCGCGCCCTTCAGCACCTTGCTGTAGACGTCACCGACCGAGTCGGTCGCCACGCGGACACCCTGGATGCCCAGCGGGTCCTGGTCGACGGCGATGATCTCGGGGTTGCGCAGGGTGTCGATCATCGACCGCGGCAGGGTGCGCGGGTCACTGCCGAGTACGAGCGGCGATGCCATCTCGGCCCACATCACGAACTGTGTGGTGGACTCCTCCTCCGTCAGCTCGTAGCCGCCCTCCGCGAGCTTGCGCATGGGGATGAGGTAGTCGGGGTCGTTCCAGTGCCCGGGCCCTTGAGCCTCGGGGTGCCAGGCGTTGGCATCCATGTTGCGCAGGATGTTCGGCCACTCCCCCGCGGTGGGGGTGCCCCAGGCGATGTCGGTACCGGTGCGCCAGGAGTCGGCGGTCGTCGGGCCGTAGACGAAGGTGTTGTGCGCGTCCCGCTCGGGGGTGTGCGGCATGCCCCAGTCGTCGGTGAGCGGGTTGCACAGGTTGAGCAGCATCTTCCGCCCGGACTTGGCGACGGCGTCGCTGAACTCCTTGAAGGCGGGGCCCGGGTCGAGCCCCGCGCCGATGCCGCAGAGGAAGTCCACCTTGATGGCGTCGACCTTCCACCCGGCGAACTGGCGGGCGTCCGCCTCGTAGTGGCCACGGCTGCCCAGGCCGCACCACTTGCCGCCGTCGTACTCGCCCGCGTCGGTGTAGATGCCGGCCTTGAGGCCGCGCTGGTGAAGGTACGTCACCAGCGCGGGGATACCAGAGGGGAAGCGCGTGGGGTTGGCCACGAGCCGGCCCGTCTCCGGGTCGCGCGGCTGGTCCGCCTGCCAACCGCCGTCCAGCCAGACGATGTTGTAGCCGCTGTCACGCAGCCCGCTGCTGACGAGGTGGTCGGCGACCTTCTTGACCTGGCTCTCCGTCGGGGCGCCGAGCCCGTAGTAGGTGTTCCATCCCATGTACGGCGTGGGGGCGAGGCCGCTGTCGTAGTACTGCGGCGCGTCCTGGTCGTCCGCGGCGTGTGCCACCGGAACCACCGAACCGACCAGCACCACGGCTCCGAGCGCCGCCGCGGTCCGCCTCAGTCGCGCCGTCCTTGCACGATGCGAAGCCACTGAATTCTCCCGAGAGTTGGGGGTACGGGGCACCCCGCTCCGGTCGTACCGGGCGCCGGTGCCACGGCGGAAACTGTGGCCGGGCCCCCCAAGCCTGTCAATATTAATTGCTAATTAACTTAAAAACGGGATCTCGCGGTGACGTAGCCACCGCCCCGGGACGGTTTCCGGGGTACGGCCACCGTCTGCCCGAGGCCGCGGACGTCGCCGTACGATGACTGATGCCGCATCCGCGGTAACCCGCGCGAGCCGCCGGAATACGCGGTGCCGGACCAGTCAGGCGCCGCGCAACCGCCGATCATGGACGGAACGCCGTGCGGTCCCCGTGCTCCAGATCCTGGCGCCGGCGCTCGGAGGCCGGGCCTGGCAGCCCTGGGCCGCCGACAATCCGTCCCCGCGGCGGCCGACGACCGCGGGCCCGGCTGGTCGGGCGCGGAATTGTTTGGAACCCTCACGCGCTGATGAAGCCAGAGGGCATGGGGTGCCACAGATGCGTGAGCCGAGCAGCCCGAGTGACCGAGGCGACAGACTATTGGAGGGCCGAAATGGCAGCGCAGACGCAGCGGGCGGTACTGGCGGGCGGATGCTTCTGGGGGATGCAGGACCTGATCCGCCGGCTCCCGGGCGTGACAGCGACCCGGGTCGGATACACCGGGGGTGACGTGCCGAACGCGACGTACCGTAACCACGGCACCCACGCGGAGGCCATTGAGATCCTTTTCGACCCCGAGAAGACCGACTTCCGCGCGATCTTGGAGCTCTTCTTCCAGATCCACGACCCGAGCACGAAGAACCGCCAAGGCAACGACATCGGTCTCAGCTACCGCTCGGCGATCTACTACGTGGATGACGAGCAGAAGCGGATCGCCGAGGACACCATCGCGGATGTGGACGCCTCCGGACTGTGGCCGGGCAAGGTCGTCACCGAGGTCGAGCCGGTCGGCCCCTTCTGGGAGGCCGAGCCCGAGCACCAGGACTACCTGGAGCGTTACCCCGACGGCTACACCTGCCACTTCCCGCGCCCGGGTTGGCGGCTGCCCGCCCGCGCGGAGGGCTGATCGCACGGAGGGCTGACCGCGCGGGGACTGACCGCGCGGGGGGCTGACGAGTCTCGGGCTTCGACGACGCCTTCGCCTCCGGCCGCGTTCCGATCCGCAGGGTCGTCCGGGCCGCCCGGACGCTACGCGACGTGGCGGCGCCCTGAAGGGGCGGGGGCGGAGCCGAGCGGCGCGGTCAGCCCTTGACGATCGTGCTCTCGACACCGGGAAACCCCTTGTCCCACCAGTGTCCGTAGCGCCGGTAGACGGCTGGGTCGCGGTCGGCGAGCAGCGAGGACAGTTTCGCTGCCTCCTCGGTCAGACCTTGCCACGCAGCCTTGCCCAGTTTTCGGAAGGTGGTCAGTTCCAGCCCGCCGTCGGCCGCGCGCCACACTCCGGCGACCTGCCCGTCGACGAGCAGGCAGGGCAGCATGTCGCCATTGCGCCGGACGACCAGCGGCCGGTACTCCTGGGGCAGGACGCGTCCGGGGACGGCGTGGGCCAGCAGCGTGCTGTCCCACATCGGCAGCAGCCTCGGCGGCGTCGGGGTGTCCTCGGCCGGCACGGTGGCGCCTGCCAGGTCGAACAGGGCGGCGCGGCCCGGACCTGTCACCCGCACGACCTGGTCTCCGAGTTCGTGCAGCGCCTGGGTGATTCCTGGGCGCCCCAGCAAGGTGAACCGGGCGAAGTCCTGGGCCGAGGCGGGTCCGAACGCTCGCAGGTAGGCGAGCAACAGCCGCTGCACCCCGGCTGCCGCGTCCTGTGGCGCGGACCCAGGAGCCGTGGGTGAGGCGAGGTAGGCGTTCGGCTGGGTGAACGACCAGGGGCCGCCGGTCGGCACATGATGTATCGGCGCGTACGTCCGCAGCGCCCACCACACGCGGTGCGCGTGCTCGCCGAACCGCCGCGTGATCTCCTGCTCCACCTCGGCGCCGGTGCGGGGTCGCGCCAAGAATGCGGCAAGCTTGGGGAGCAGCGCGTCGGCGTCGGCGGGGGTCAGCTCTATCGAGGTGAAGCGGCGGTCGTACAACCGCGACGCCCGCAGAGTGCTCAGCATGGCGGCGTGGTAGGGCGCGTAGTCCTCGGCGTGGACGGCGTGCAGCGTGATCCGCATGAGGGTCGCCTTCACGATCCGGCGATCCGCGAACGCCGCATCGAGATCTTCAGGAGCGAAATCCTGCAAGCGGTTCCACAGTGCCAGATACGGCGACGCCGGTGTCTGCGCCTGCAAGGCGCAGACCCGGCGGACCGCCTCGGCCACATCAAGGCGCCTGCGTGCGAGCAGGAGTTGACGGTCCAAGGTGGCCAGGGCGAGCTGTCGCGCGGTGAACGGCATGGCCGGATTATGGCGCCCCCGCCGCAGTCGCGGGCACCAGCCGCCCGCTCCGGTCCCGGCCGCCCCGCCGGCCGAGGATGCCCACCGCTCCTTCATCCTTGCCAGTGGCATCCCGTCTCTGCGCCGGTCTGCGTCATGGGGTCATGACATGATCACCTCCATGTCCGCTGCATACTGGCCAGCCGCTCTCACGACGACTCGTCTGGAACTGGGGCCCGTCCAACCAGCTGATGTGCCAACGTTCGTGCGCCTGTGGACCGATCGTGACGTGCGCAGATACCTCGGCGGCCCGGTGAGTGACGACGTGGTGCGGGTGCGCCGGGAGAAGTGTGTCGGCGCGGTCGGCTTGTTCAGTGTGGTGAGACGTGAAGACGGTGCCGTCCTCGGCTCGGTGTGGGTGGAGCCGGAGTCACGTGGTGGTCGCACCGAGGTGTCGTATCAGCTGGCGCCGGAATACTGGGGCTGCGGTTATGCCCGCGAGGCAGTCGCCGCCGTAGTTGCCTGGGCTCTTGCCGAGGTGCCGGCGGCTGTCCCGGGGATAGTCGCGGTGACCCAAGCGGCCAACGACACCTCCCGGCGACTTCTGGAAGCTCTTGGCGCCACCCAGATCGACAGCTTCGTCGAATGGGATGCGCCACAGGTGCTGTATCTCTTTGCCGGCAGTGGGGCTCCTCCGCGGGGTGGGCAGTTGACGTGACGGCGGATCAACGTGCCAGAGATCCAGGGGCGGCTCACGGGCTCGCGCATCACCCGGCCCGGCCCGGCCCGCAGTCGGACCAGGACCTCGACGGCAGGCCGCACAGGAGCGCCGACTCGGCAGCCACGCGGGCGATCGGGCGGTCCGGCAGCGCCGTACGAAGCGAGCCGGCCCTCGGAGGGGGGCAGCGGGGCATTGCGGTCGGTCACAGGCGGTTCCTAGCGCCAGGGATCGAGGGCGTGCTTGCCACGGGTCTGGCCCGCTTGGAGTTTTTGCAGCACTGCCGGCCCCTCGGCCAGGGGGTATACCTGGGGGGTGCCGGGCGGGTACACGCCTTGGGCGATGAGTGCCTGGATCTCGACGAGCAACGATCGGTAGATGGACGGGGCTGTGGCCGCCAGCGCACCGATGTGCAGTCCCTTGACTTGGACCTGGTGGGTGAAGACCAGGTCGTGAGTGGTCAGACTGGCGTCACCAGATGCGGCACCGAACACGACGACGCGTCCGGTGAAGGGTTTGGTGACCGACAGGCTGACCTCGAACGTGGCCTGTCCCACGGATTCCAGGACCAGGTCGACCCCACCGGTCAGCCGGGTGATCTCCGCGGTCAGATCGGGGCGTCGGCTGTCGAGGACCTCATCTGCGCCGAGTGCTCTGACGGTGCCGTGCTTGCCCGGTGACGCCGTGGCGATCACGCGCGCACCGTAGTGGCGGGCGAGGCGGACGGCGGCCTGCCCCACGCCTCCGGCCGCGGCATGAACGAGCACCGCCTCACCCGCCTTGATCTCGCCCAACGGCTTCAGTGCCGCCAATGCGGTTGCCCAGTTCAGCACCAGGCCGAGAGCTTCCGCATCGCTCCAGCCGGAAGGGACGGGAAGTGCACCCGCGGCGGGCATCGTCATGTACTGCGCGAAGGCGCCCGGGCCGGCTCCGATGACGTGGGAGCCGGCTGGGAGCGGGCGCACGATGTCCGGGCCGACGCCCACGATCTCGCCGGCGGCTTCGAAGCCCGCCACATAAGGCGCCTGAGGGCCTCCTCCGTACGTTCCATGGGTCTGCATGACGTCCGCGTAGTTGACCCCGGCGGCGCCGACTCGGATCAGGTACTCGCCGGGTCCTGGGCTGGGCCGTCGCTGACCGGTGGTGAGGATCAGATCCTTCGGCCCCCGGTCCGACCGCTGGACCAATGCCCGTACCGTCTGCTCAGCGGTGTGTCGCTGCTCGTTGATCTCCATGCACCGGAACGTAGGAGCCTCACACTGACGTCAAGGTCAAGCCGCGGTCATCGATCGGTCTGGCGAGCCTCGCGCAGGTAGGCGTCGAGTGCCGCCTGCTGATCGCTGAGACTGGCGATGCGTACAGCGAGCCGATCGCGATACCTCCGCACCTCCTCCAGGAACTCCGAGCACACCGCATCCGTGCCGGCGTCGGTTCCGTCAGCGAGGTGAGGCAAGACTTCCTTGATCAACCGCACGGGCAGCCCGGACTCCAGCAGCGAGCGGATGACGCGAACCCGGTCAATGGTGGACCGGCAGTAGTCACGGTACCCATTGCTGCATCGGCCAGGGACGATCAAGCCCTCGTCCTCGTAGTAGCGCAACGACCTCACACTCACGCCGCTGACTCGGGAGGCTTCGCTGATCCTCATACCTGGACGCAACGTCCAGGCGCTCCGCGATCTTCCAGCGCTCTTCGCCAAGGGGAAGAAGCTGCCTCCCCGGCCCTCGAATCCTGACCCTTACAAGCCCGCCGGTGGTGGCACGGGGTGCGGGTTCCGCCCACACGACCGATGAGTTCCGCCTCGCCGCGTCGTCTGCATGTTAGGAACGTCCCCCTTCCACACCTGCGGGAGGCCCGAGATGAAATGGCAAGGAGCGTGCACACCGTGGACCAGGAGAGCGTGAGCGCCACCCTGACTGTCGCCGTGCCCGCCGCGAGGGTGTTCGCAGTGCTGGCGGACCCGACGACCCATTCTGCGATCGATGGCACCGGCTGGGTTCAGGAACCTGTCGACCGGGCGCCGCTGACTGAGGTGGGGCAGATTTTCCGGATGGACATGTACCACGCCGACCATCCGAACGGTCACTACCAGGTGGTCAACAAGGTCCAGGTGCTCGACCCGCCGCGCGCCATCGGCTGGCTGACCGGGCAGGACAAGGGCGACGGTCACCTGGAGTTCGGCGGCTGGATCTGGCGTTACGACCTTGCGCCGCTCGGTCCGTCCGAGACTGGGGTCACGCTCACTTACGACTGGTCGGCGGTGCCGCAGTACATCCGCGAGCGCGGCATCCAGTTCCCGCCGTTCGGTCCTGAGCATCTCATCAACTCGCTGCACCACCTGGCCGAGCTTGCCGCACCGACGTCCCGGGCCTGGACGCCCGGCAGTTAAGTCCTGCCTCGCGCTTTCCCCAGCCGTGGGACTGCCTTACGGACGTCGGCGTGCTGCGGACCGGTTGCCTTCGATTCGACCGCATCCCGCGTGATCGGCGTGGAGCCCGCAGCCGGTATGCCGGCCAGCGCCCCGGATACGCTCCCCTACGCCTGGGCGGCGATCCGCGCGCGTTTGGTGCGGCGCTGACCACACCCCGGCCTGATGCCAGTCCCGCTGCCTCCGCCAGCACGTGCTGCCCGAGCCGTCCCCCAACTCCTGGGGCAGCAGGAACTCCCAGAAGGGGTCCCCGTGCCCCAACTCTGTGAACACTGGAGCGGAGAGTCCACCCGGCACCGCCGCAACTTGAACACGCCTGCTGCTCCAGGCAGGGCGGCTGGGAGCTGAACCGCCGATCAGCTGACATGGGTGGCGATGGTCCGCGCACACTCCAGGGACTCCGTATGCGTTGTGTCCACTTCCAGGTCGTAGATCACGCCCTCGTGGACCACATCCGCCTGCAACGAAGCCATTCCCTGGACCCGGTCTCCTCGTGCGACCTCACGGCCGGCGGCGACCGACCTCTCACACCTGACGCCCACCCACAGCACGGCCAGATCGCCAAGTGCCTTCTGCCACCGCTTCTGGGACGCCGCTCCGCCGAGGAAGACCTCATCGATGACGACCCTGGCGCCGGCACGGGCCATCGCCACCACGCCCTCCATCCATGCCGCCTCCAGCGCCCTGAAGTCCGCCCCGACGCTCACCACGCCGTCCGCCGCGATCTCGATCCCCTCGTCCGACGCCTGCATTGTCGCGGGCATAGCGTCGACGAAAGAATCGACACCGAACGCCAGCCACGGATCCGGAAGCACAGCCTGCAAGCATCGGACGATCCCGGACTTTCCCGAGCTGGAACCACCGTTGAGAATGATCATCTGAGTCGTCACCGCGCCACAGTAGGGCGCCTCCCCCACGGCACGAAACGAATTTCGGCAGACACTGCTCTGCTGCCGACATCCCGGTGAACGGTCCCGGCGATCGCACCAGCAGGACTCCGTTGGGTCTTTTTCTCGATCTTGGCGTCGCGGGTGTCCTGGCGGACAGGGCACCGAGAAGACCCGCTTCTACGCCGGTCCGCGACCAGCCGACGGCCAGGCGGTCACGATGACCGCATCCTCCCGCAACAGCGTCTTCTGCCAGCAGTTCCTGCAACTACTGGCAGAAGACGCCAACCCGGAAGGGGAGATGAGAACGCCAACCCGGACAGGGAGCTCTGAATCGTCACTGACAACCTGGCCAGTCACAACAGCCTGTCCACCCGGACCTGGCTGTTCTCGATCGGTCCTGCGGTGCCGGTGTACTGGCGCTGTACCCCTGCCGAGGGCCGGCCCTTCTCCACAAAGTCGGGGTCTCATCGACGATGAGAACACCGCCGTCGGCCCGAGGTGTTCGACGGCGTAGGTGCGGACGTCGTCTCGGGCGACATCCGTGTCCCAGCGGGCGTAGCGCAGGAGGCACTGCATCGGCCCGGGCCGGGCATGGCCGGCCCGCCCTATGCGGTGCCGGGACCGTCGAGGAAGCGAAGCAGCACGGCGGCCTCCGCGCGGAGCCGCGCGGCTCGGTCAGCGTGCGCGGGCGCAGTCAACTGCGCTGCAACTTCCAGTCGTTCGGCGGCCTCGGCGCGCACGACATCCACCACACTGCGCTCGCTCAGCTCACACCGCGCTGCCTCGGTGGCGCCGACACCAACCGGCGAATGCTCAAGGGCCATGCCGCGCAGCTCAGCTTCGTCCACGGGCACTGCCTCTGCGTTGTCCAGCGCGGCAAGTGTTGCGCGCAGGGCGCTCACCGCGGCCTTGTCACGAGCGCGCATCGCTTCCGGGAGTGCTTGACGCATACGAAGACGTAGAGACATGCCGGTGACCCTATGGCGTCGCCTCTGGGCCCACAACGCGATATACGTGCAGCACCAGCCGTACCGGCAACTGAGGTGCTACACCTCAGACTAGACCGCGAAGTCGAGCAGCGTGCGAGTGAAGCGCTCGACCTTCCCGTTGGTCTGCGGCCGGTACGAACGGGTGCGTTTGTGGGTGATCCCTGCATTGGCCAACGTGTTGGCCCAGCTCGCATCCACCCCGGCTCCGGCAGGTCGCCCTGGCCCCCGAAGTACTCTTCGTCGATGACAGTGCAAGTCGACCGGATCGCGGCGGAAGTCAGCTTCGCCACGGGGGCATCTCGGCGGCAGCACCTGCACGCGGCGGTCGGAGTTCCGCCCCAGCCGTACCGGAACACCTTCCGGGCCCGAAGCGGAGTGCCGAGCGGGCAGTGAGCAGCCCCCTAAACGGAGCCGCACATCGCGTCGACGACGGCTTTCACCAGGTAGGAAGCTGACATGCAGGCGTACGTGATGACCCGTTACGGGGACGCGAGCGCGATGGAATTGCGGGACGTCCCCGAGCCGGTGGCAGGCGACGGCGAGGTCCTCATTCGGGTACGGGCCGCAGGTCTGAACCCGATCGACTACAAGGTCCGCCAAGGCGCGATGCGGTTGGTGCACCGCCTCACCCTGCCCCAGGTGGCGGGCAGTGAACTGTCCGGTGTGGTGGAGGGGGTCGGCGACGGTGTCACGCGTTTCGCGGTCGGAGACCGGGTGTTCGCCAGGGTGGACAAGAAGAAGCTGGGCGCCTACGCCCCCTACGCCGCCGTCGACGCGGCGCTGGTGGGGAGGATGCCGAAGTCCCTGAACTTCGCCGACGCGGCCGGGCTGCCGCTGGCCGGGCTGACGGCCCTGCAGGCGCTGCGCGACGAACTGGGCGTCACCGCGGGCGACCGGGTGTTCATTTCCGGCGGAGCCGGGGGCGTCGGCACCCTCGTCATCCAACTGGCCGTCTGGATGGGCGCGGAGGTGGCCACCACCGCGTCACCCCGCGGCGAGGAACTGGTCCGGTCTCTCGGGGCCGCGACGGTCATCAACTACCAGAAGCAGAAGTTCAAGGACGTCCTGAGCGATGACGACGGTGCGTTCGACCTGACCGGTGGGCAGGACCTGTCGGACAGTTTCGCCATCCTCAAGCGGGGAGCCAAAGCGGTCTCCATCGGAGGACTGCCCGAGCCGGCCAACGTGCGCGCGGACTTTGGCGCGGCCCCGCTGGTGTCCACCGCGCTGTGGGTGGCCGGGGCCAAGATCCGCCGTCAGGCCAGGAAACGGGGCGTCGACTACCGGTTCCTGTTCATGCACCCCAGCGGACCGGGCCTCGATCTGCTGGCCGACCTGGTCGACAACGGCGAGCTGAAGACGGTGACCGACCGCGTCTTCCCTTTCGAGCAGATCGCCGAGGGCTTCGCCCACCTTGAGCAGGGCCACGCCAAGGGCAAGGTCGTCGTCCAGATGTGAGCCGCACTTCAGGTTCAACTCCAGGAGTGGAGACCGGGTTTCATGCGGCGAGTCGCGGGCGGGTGGCGAAGGGCCGTTACGGCTGGAAGTACTCCGACATCAGGCGGCTGACCCATTCCGGCTGCTTGATGTTCACCGCGCGGAACTCTGCCATCGTCGGCTTCAGGTCGATGACCGGGGTGCCGGAGACCGCATCGAGGCCCACCACCGTCAGTTCGCGGCCGTGGACGGATTCGATGGCGCAGCACGTTACCCCGATGCGGTTCGGTCTGCGGGGGCCGCGGCCGGCGAAGACACCAACGGGCGGGAGGTCGGAGCGGCCGCGGTAGGGGCGGGGTTCGCGGTAGTCGTCGTGTTCCGGGAACTGGTCGAAGATGAAGAGGATCTCCACGTGGGAGAAGCCCTCCAGGCCCTGGAGGCACGCCTCACCGAAGCGCTCGTCGATGGTGATCGTGCTGCGGACGGCACCCCAGTTGTCCGTGTGCTGGACGTCCGTTCGATTGTTCCGGACTGTACCTATCGGTGTGACCTCGAAGCTTGGCATGGCTAGGTTCTATCAATCTGGCCGGCGTCGTGCCCAGATGAGGATGGCCGCGAGGTGGAGTGCGGCCTGGTAGGCGATGGCGAGTTTGTCGCACCGTGCGGCCAGGCCGCGCCACTGCCTGAGCTTGTTGTTTATCTACCAGGACCTGCCAGGCTTGCCGATGGCCTTGAGGGTCTCGGGGCGTTTGACGGTCTTGCCGACGTCGTAGCGGGGTGCCCGGTGTTTGTTCTTGGCACTGGGTGGCCGCCCGGGGCCGGAGCCTTGGGGTTTGGGAACACGGGCCGGGCAGGCGAGGTGAGCGCGGATGTTCCGACCCCTGGAGAGGCTGGTCGTTCTCCGCCGGGTGGGGCACCGACGTGACGCTGAACGTCACGCTCATCGAGCCGGACCCGGTGGTGGAGGTCGGCGTCGACGTCGCCCGCGACACCGCCGGCCGGTGGCGCCACCTGTGCACTGGCACCGCGCCCGCACCGACCTCTCCCGCGCCGACGTCCCCCACGCCACGACACCAGCCAATACCTCCAGTACACGGACGACCTGATCAACGAGTTCGAGGCCGCGTTCTCCAGCTGGGTCGGCGACGACGAGGCGAAAGGGCTGGCCGAAGACCGGCTCCGGTTGACCGACCGCAGGCCGTCGGGATATTGCTCCCCGGGAATGAATCCCCCGTCGTGCCTACTCTTGCGCGCCGGTGAACTGGCTATCCGTCAGCACAATGGCCCTCGGCCGGACGTCAGCGTCCACGCAACCCGAGACAAGGGCAAACCACATGGCGCTAGTCACTTCACCGACACACCGACGAGGAAGAGGAGGAGGAAGGCTGCTGAGGCCGAGAGGCAAGGTGGCGGCGCTGGCGGGTCTCCTGCTGCTCGGGCTCATCGCTCCGGCTCAGGCCATCGAGTCCACCATCTCGGTGAACAACAAGCGCACCGGATGGGACTCGAAGGAGCCGAACCTGTCGCCGTCCAAGGTGTCCGCCTCAAGCTTCGGGCGGCGCTGGTCCACCCCGGTGAACGGCTCGGTGCTGGCCCAGCCGCTGGTCACGGGCACGAACGTGGTGGTCGCCACCGAGAACAACTACGTCTACGGCATCGACGCCGTCACCGGTAAGACGAACTGGACCCGACAGCTCGGCGCCGCCTGGCCGACCTCGGCGGTCAACTGCAATGACCCCGCGCCACAGACCGGCATCACCTCCACCCCGGTGTACGACCCGTCGTCCAACACCGTCTACCTCACCAGCAAGGTCAACGACGGGCCGGACGTCCAGCATCCGAGCTGGTACTTCCACGCGGTGAGTGCGTCCACCGGTACCGAGCGCAGCGGCTGGCCGGTGAAGATCACGGGCACGCCGAGCAACAGCCCCGGCCACCCGTTCAACTCGTTCACCGCCGCGCAGCGCCCCGGTCTGCTGCTGCTGAACGGCAGGGTGTACGCGGGCTTCGCCTCCTACTGCGACACGGGCCCGTTCGTCGGCCAGGTGGTCGGAGTGAACGTGAGCACCCGCAGCCTGACCCTGTGGTCCACGGAGGCCGGCTCCAGCACCCAGGAGGCCGGTATCTGGCAGAGCGGGGGCGGGCTGGTCTCGGACGGCTCCGGCCGGATCTTCCTCACCACCGGCAACGGCGCCGGAACGGGTTCCTCGCCGGGCGTCGGCCCGGGCAACAAGCCGCTGGGCCACTTCGGTGAGTCGGTGGTGCGGCTGGGCGTGAACAGCAACGGCACTCTCTCGGCCCGGGACTTCTTCAGCCCGACGAACAACCGGGCGCTGGACCACGACGACATCGACCTCGGCTCGGGCGGTCCGGTCGCGCTGCCCGACGGCTTCGGCAGCCCCGAGCACCCGCACCTGCTGGTCCAGGTCGGCAAGGACGGCCGGGTCTTCCTGCTGGACCGGGACAACCTGGGCGGCATGGGCCAGGGCCCGAACGGCACGGACAAGCCGGTGAGCATGGCCGGACCGTTCGAGGGCGTCTGGGGCCACCCCGCGGTCTGGGGCGGCGGCGGCGGGTACGTGTACACGGTGGGCTCCAGCGGCAACAGCCATGTGCCGTTGCGCGCACTGAAGTTCGGCGTCGACAGCGCGGGCGTTCCGCGGCTGACCAGCGTCGGCGTCAGCAACGAGGGATTCGGATACGCCTCCGGCTCCCCCGCGGTCACCTCCGACGGAACGGCCGGCGGCTCCGCGCTCGTCTGGGTCATCTGGTCCGGCTCCGGCTCCGGCGGTGTCGGTGGCCAGCTACGGGTCTACGACGCGGTGCCCGTGGGCGGCGTCATGCACCTGCGCCGTTCCTTCTCGATCGGTACGGCGTCCAAGTTCATGGTCCCCGCCACCGACGGGGGCCGGGTCTACGTGGCGACCCGGGACGGCCATCTGGTGGCCTTCGGCACCGCGTAGGACCGTGCCACGGCAGGGCGTGCCCGACCCGGTGGAGGGTCGGGCACGCCCGTCGCGTTTGTGGTGACGGGCCGGAGGCCGACACGGCCCCGCAGGCGCGGGAGCCACGAGCTGCCAGGAAGGCGGCGTCCGGCCGGGTGAGATCCGGGTAAGCGCCCTTCCGGTCGCAGGAGGCGTACAGGTAGACGATCCCCTCGGCCTCCGCGCCGATCACCGCCGCGAGGTCGGCACGGCGGTCCCCGGGCAGCAGCGCGGTGGCGAAGCCATCGGTGTGCGCAAACGTTCCGGAGTTCCTGAAGTAGCGCCGACTGTGCTGGAGATGCACTCTCTCCCGCCCTGCGTCATCGAGTCCTCTTCCTCCGGCTCTCGCGGAGAAGGGCCGCTCGGCAGAGCGCGACGCGTGGATCGCCACGAGTTGACGGCCCAGCAGGGGGACGCGCGCCTCCAAACCCTCATCGTCGAGGACCGTCCGGCCCGCCAGATGTGTCATGGGGAGCGATGCATACGCGCAATGCGCGGCGGTCGGATCAACCGCGACCAGTCACCGCCATACGCGACTGTCAGGTCGGGACCCTCCCGCCACGACGTCGGACGGGGGTGACGCGTGATGAACAGGGCGGCGATGGACGGAGCTCGATCTAGGCGCCCCTCAAGCCCGGTGTTCTAGTTGCGGCCGCGCATCTTGGGCCGGGTGTTGCTCAGGGAAAGACAGGAACAAGTTTTCTACAAGCGGCCACACGTTTCCCCTACCGCTCCATACGATGCATCCATCGCACGGCTCCAGCGAGCCACACGAGTGCGGTAAGTGTCATGCACACGACGGGGGTTGGGTGGCGTGAACAATCTGTTCATCGTCGGTATGGGCTTCGGGACCGCAGGGATTCCAGCCACGAGGTCGTGACCGCCAGCGGCGGTTCGGCCGCCAGCGCCATGACGACGCGCACGGCTGCGGCCGAGGGCGCGTGTGTCACGCCGGGCTGGTCCCTGTCGACATCGGCGAGCGGCTGGGGCGCGGAAGCGCCCTGGTCGCTGATGTCCTCTTCCCACACCGAAGGAGAAACATGAGTCCGTCTCGGGCAACTGCAGGCTCTCGTGTCCGGAAAGTCTTAGCCGTCGCAAGTTCGCTGGTGGTCGCGGCCGCCGCCTATGTCGCGACGCCCGCGAACGCCGCCCCGGGGGCCGGTTCCGCACCGGCCAAGGGGTGCAAAACCCTCAGCGCCACGCAGACGCGTCTCGTCGGGGCGGACGGGAAGACCGTGTCCCCGTCAGCTGCTCAAGGCGTGCGTGCCGCAGCGGGGAAAGAGCTGACGTACCGTCTGCCGGGCGGCGCGACCATGACGACGATCGTCCCGCCCCAGGGGTTCCGCCCGCAGACGGCGGCGCCCGCGACGGCACGGGCCTACGGCTTCAACGCCCCCAACAGCCGGAAGGCGCTGGCGGCATGGCGGGCGAAGTACCAGGGGTATCGCGAGACCATCCCGTCCGTGCCGTGCCTGGGGCCGTCCGGCAAGTCGTCAGTGCGATTCTCCTACAGCAGCAACTGGAGCGGCTACATCGCCACCGGACACTCCAACTACAACGAGGTCTACGACGATCAGAACATCCCCACCTACTCCGCGAGTTGTGGCTCCAACGCCAGCACGCTGGAGGCCCCGTGGATCGGCCTCGGTGGCTACAACTCCGGCAAGCTGATCCAGCAGGGGTTCGCCTCGGGCTCGTCGAACACGGCCACCCAGGGTGCCTCTCTGTGGTACGAGTACCTCAACTCCGCGCACCAGAACCCGCCCGTCTATATCGGGCACACGACGAAGACCGGACACGTCATCTCGCAGTACATGACCTACAGCTCCGGAAAGGTCGGGTTCCACTGGTACGACCGGACCGCTGGATCCGGCTGGTCACCCGTCACCGTGTCCGGCCTGTCGGGGTACTACGACGGGACGACCGCGGACTACATCAACGAGCGGCCGTACGGTTTCAAACTGCGTAAGTTCAGCCGGCAGACGTTCAGCGCCGCCGGTGCCAGGTACGGCAGCACCTTCAAGGACCTCTTCAAGCTGTCGACCACCGAGGTGCGACTCACGACCAACGGCGCCTCGTCCGGTGCCGCCCTGGACACCAACACCCGTTCCAGCTCCACTGCGTTCTACCAGACCTGGAAGCGCTGCTCCTAGCACCCGCCCAGTCGTGCCGGTACCGCAGGGAGCCGCCATGTGCTCCCGCGGTACCGGCGCGTGGGCGGCGTTCGCGGGCGGCCGGCTACTTGGCCGACCGTAGCCTCACCTTGTGGCCGTCGGCCGTGACCGCGTACCTGACCGGCGAACCCGCCTCGGTGGCCGAGCAGTTGATGGCGACGGCGCCGCCGGGAACGCCGGGCAGTACGTTCTCGGGGTTGGCGTTCGTCACGGCCAGGCGCTTCGCGCGGACCCGCTCGACGGTGGTGAAGGTGCCGTCGGAGGTGGACGTGCTTCCGAGCGCCTTCTTGCACACGGCGGCGGCTGACTTGGTCGCGGTGTCCTCACGCCACAGCGCGACGAGCCGCTTGTCGCTGTCCAGGAACCGCAGTGTTCGGGCGGCCGAGTCGCTCGGACTCTCCACGGTGACGTGAGCGGTACGCACGACCGCGTCCAGGAGGTCGGGGGTCGGCGTGCTGAGCATCGGGCAGGACTGGAACCGCCGCGAGGGCGGGGTGGCGGTGAACGAGCCGTCCGCCCGCACCGTGAAGGTGCCGCCGACCAGCGGGCCGCAGGCCCCGTTCACCTGCCATCCGTTCGGTGTCCCGTCGGCGCCGATGATGATGTTGGCCGGAATGCCGCCGGCGTCGCGCCACGACGAGACGTCGCTGCCGTCGACCTGGTCGGCGATCCAGCGCCCGCCGAGGCCTTCGGCGGTCAGGGCTGCGCCGCCGAAGGTGGGAGTAGCCATGGTGTTGCTCCTGTCGTTGCCCGCCTGCGTTGCGACGGCCACCGATCCGGCGACGGCCACTACGCAGGCGAACACGCCGGCGACAGCAAGCCGGCGACGCCAGCGCCGCCTCGTCCCCACGCGGACCGCCTCGTCGATGTCGATGTGGTCGGCAGGAGCACTGATGCTGAGGGACGCGATGCGCACGGCGAGTTCCTCCGCCGTCTTGTCGGGGTTCACGATGCTCCTTCGATCTTGGTCGGTCGTGCGATCTTGGTCGGTTGCGTCTGGAGTGCGGAGCGCAGAGCCTCCAGGCCGCGGCTCGTCTGGCTCTTGACATTGCCCGGACTCGTCTTGAGGAGGGCCGCGGTCTGCTCGACGGACAGATCCTCGAAGAAGCGCAGGACGAGCATGGTCCGCTGGCCGGCCGGGATCGTCAGCAGAGCGGCGATCAGATCGTCGTCACGCTCGTCCATGCTGGTGTGCGGGTGTGAGCGCAACGTGCCCACATCCGCCTCGCTGATCTCACGTCTGGCCGGTCGACGTCGGTAGTCGGTGTGGAGATTGCACAGGATCCGACGGACGTACGCGCGCGGATCACCGGCTGCCACCACCCTGCCCCACCTGGAGTAGAGCCGTCCGAGCGCGTCCTGCACGAGGTCATCGGCGAGGTACCAGTCACCGCAGAGCAGAAACGCCGTCGTACGCAGGCGCGTTCGATGCTCAAGCACCCAGGTACGGAAGTCGGTCTCGCGGGGATGATCGGTCACGCTCTTCCTCGTCTCATGCATCCAGGCCTCGCCTGTGTCGGATCCGAGCCGACTCAGGTCCGCTTCTCCCTACGTCCTACACGGAACCCGGATCGCCCAGGGTTGCACGTGGCCGCGCACGCGTCGCCCCTGCGGCATCGGCGCTCTTCTTCTGGCCACGGTCAAGGCCAAGGTGCAGGGTGCCGTGCCGATGGCCATGCAGGATCTCGCCGCGAAGTACGCCGCACTGGTCGAGGAACTCCGGGAGACGAAGGAGCTGTTGGAAACCGAACGAGGCGACGGATGACCGCCTCCCTGCGCCGGACCGCCGTAGACGTGGCGGTGGAGCTGGAGAACATCCGTCGTGAGTGGGAGGACGCCGCTGGCCTCTCCCCGCAGTTCACTTGTCCTGGAGGATCCGGGGTGCCGAGCTCAACACATGCCGGAGGAAGCGCTCGGACGCGGGTGGCAGGGTGCGTCCGGTGAGCCGGGCGATGCCGATGTCGCGCGTGCAGTCGACATCGGTGACCGGCAGGTACGTGGCGGCGGACTCGGCGGTTGACGACGGTTGCGTGGCCATCTGTGGGAGCGGGAGCAAGGACACGCCGAGCCCTGCCGTGACCAGGCCGCGCAGGGTTTCCACCTCTTCGCCCTCGAAACCGACGTGGTGCGTGAATCCGGCTTCGCGGCAGAGGCGCTCGGTGGTGTCCCGCAGGCCGTAGCCCGGCTGCAGCAGGATGAAGGGTTTGTCGGCCACTTCCGCCAGGCGGACCTGCTTGCGGCAGGCCAGCCGATGGCGCGGGGGGACGGCCAGCCACAACGATTGGACCAGCAGGCGTTGCCAGGAGATCGTCGGCGTGTCCGGATCCCCGCCGGTGATCGCCAGATCCACCGTGCCGTCGAGGAGCTTCTGGACGAGCCCGGACTCGTGATGCTGGTGCAGCTCGAACCGGGCCCTGGGGTACTGGTCGCGGAAACTGCCGAGCAGCGGCGGCACCAGCCAGGTGCCCAGGGTATGCAGGAAGGCCAGCGGGATCAGGCCCTTTTCGGGATCGACCGACTCGGCCACTGCACACAGTCCCAGGTCGTAGTGGTGCAGCACGACGTCCACGTGCTTCTTGAAGTGCTGACCGGCAGGGGTGAGCCGCAGCGTGCGACCCACCCGTTGGAACAGTTCCGCACCCACCTCGTCCTCGAGCCGGCTCAGTTCTCGCGGCACGGAGCCAGGAACGACCAGCAGATCGTCGCGTCGACGGTGGCTCTGAGCCTCGTGCCCGCGATCGGCGGCGCGGCTCTCGCCGCCGAGGCGGCCGCGTTGGGTCTGATCGACGAGTACCGGGCCATGGTCTACCCGGTGCTGGTTGGCGGTGGCATTTCGTTCTTTCCCCAGCGCGAGCGCCGGGTGGATCTCGAACTCGTCGGGACCCGCACCTTCAGCTCGAGAATCGTCTACCTCCGCCACCGCGTGGCGCGCTAGCCGGCTCGTCTGCCGAGCCCTGGGAAGAACGGGTCGGCCAGTGACGTTCTCTCGGCGAAACGACCTGTGCGTCTACGGAAGGTCGTCTCGGAGATGGGTGTGGGTCTTCTGTCGGGATGGTCCCGGGCAGAGGAGGCGCCGGCCGCCTCTGACTAGGGTGTGGCGCGAACGCCAGTGAGCGGCCCGGAGGTGCCATGCCCCTGCAGATGAAGTTGACCGCGATCACGCTCGACTGTCCTGATCCGCTGGCTCTGGCGGCGTTCTATCAGGAGGCCACCGGCTTCGAACTCCACCCGAAATCAGATGACGAGTTCGCCGGTCTCCACTGCGAGGACGGCCTTCTCGTCGGCTTCCAGCGGGTCGACGACTACCGTGCTCCGAGCTGGCCTGACCAGATCGTTCCTCAGCAGCTTCACATCTGTTTCAAGGTCGAGGACGACTTGGACGAGGTTGAGGCCCGGCTGCTGGAGCTGGGTGCGGGCAAGCCGGATCACCAGCCTCATGACAAGGCGCGGGTTCTCACCGATCCGGCAGGACATCCCTTCTGTGTGGTCAGAGGCGGATAGTCATGTACTTCGGCGATCCAGGCCGGTAGCTGTTCGCCCTGTAGGTGGGTGAGCATGGCCGCGAAGGCGCGGACATGCCTGGCCAGAGCGGCCAGTTCGGGACAGCCGACCCGGACGGCCTCGACAGCCTCCCTGCCATGCACGCCCTCCTCTTCTGCCTAGGCTTTGCGGGCGAGCAGTTGAATCTCCTGGAACTGCCGTCGGTCGGTGGGCTGAGGCTCGCGAACCATCCGGGCCACCTCGGCCAACCCGGACCTGCGCAGCATCGCGGCCAAGTGATCAGGCCACCATCGATAGGCCGGCGCGACTGTGTGATCGAAGACCTGCGTCGGGTGAGACGGATCATCGCTTGCCGAAAAGCCGATCAGAAGGTGGCCGCCAGGTGCCAGCACACGGTGGAACTCCGTCAAGATGACGGGGAGTTCCCGCGGCGGAGTGTGGATGATGGACCACCGTGAGAGTACGCCGCCCAGCACGCCGTCAGCGATGTTCAACGTGGCCATCGAGCCCACGTCGAACCGTAGGCCGGGATAGGCCTGCCGAGCCAACTCGACCATCGTCGGAGAGGCATCGACACCAAACGCCGCCAACCCCAACTCGTCCAGATGAGCGGTGATATGGCCAGGCCCACACCCCAGGTCCGCGACCTGGCCGTCCCCACTCGCGCTGACGACCTCGGCGAAGGCACCCAAGATCGCGCGGTCCAGGGGACTGTCACGCAGCGTGTCTCGGAACAGTTGCGCATAGGTGGTGGCAGCGGCGTCGTAGGCCTCGCGGGTGGCGCTGAGAGCATCGTGTTCGACCATGCTCGCGACAGTAGTTCCTGGCGCCGAGGCGAGCCGAGAGAATCACGAGCTTCCCTCCCGCCTGCTTCCCCGGGCCCTCACTAGTCCAGGGAAGCCTGGATCAGATGCCCGAGACTTCGCCCCCGAGGCTGGTCGAGGTCCGGACCACTTCACCGCGCGGATCGCCGAGGTCGACCGCGAGGGTCGGCTCGGCGAAGTCGGAGTACTCCGCGTCAGCCTCGCGGGAGCAGAAGACAAGATCGTCCGACTGGATGCCAGAACGACGCTCCGGTCGGCCCGATCCCGGGTCAATTGAAGGTGGCAGGTAGATGCGCGTTACCGCTGCCGTGCCCAGGAACCGGGGGCTGGCGGCGATGGCTGCGAAGCAGGCTGCGGCAAGGCTGTACCCGCAAGGTACGTACGTACTCCTCTGTGAGGTGCGAGATGCAGCAGGTTCCCGTGACGAAGCGCCGTCGTACGAGGGATTCGCGCGAGCGGCAGTCCATGCTGCTGGACCCGCTGCCGCTCGATCCCCGGGACCCCGACATCGTGAGGGCGAAAGAGATTGAGGCCGCCGCGCGAGCAGGTCATCGCCACCGCCCGCATCAGCGCGAGCACGTCTGTGACGGCCAGGTGGCGCCCGGAGTCGACAAGCGGGGCCGGCCGCCCGGCCGCTTGCCCCGAACGCATATGTGTCAGTTCTTCCTCGAAGGAGGACGAGCATGGACGTGACATTCGCCGCCTCGACATTTCCGCCGCTGGCGCTCGGGTTCTTCGGTCTCGGTACCGGATACCTGATCTATGGGCCGCATGAGTTGTTCGGCTATCCCCGAAAGAGCGACGCGGTGGATCGAGCGATCGGCGTCTGGGGGATCTGGATGCCCGGCCTGTGTCAACTGGTTACCGGGCTGATCCTCTTCGTCGGGTTGACCTGGTTCCAGGTATTCACCAAGTCGCCGGCGCTGTACATGGCCGCACTGGCGTTCTCGGCATACGGTATCCACTGGTTCGCGATCGGCTGGAACCGCTACCGCGGAAATGATC
This sequence comes from Streptomyces sp. NPDC058246, assembly GCF_042881985.1. Classification (NCBI taxonomy): domain Bacteria; kingdom Bacillati; phylum Actinomycetota; class Actinomycetes; order Kitasatosporales; family Streptomycetaceae; genus Streptomyces; species Streptomyces sp. NPDC058246. The sequence goes on from NZ_JBHVWZ010000023.1 coordinate 49,574, forward strand.
CCCGGCCCAATGCTGGTATGTGCGTCGCCTACATGGTGATCTCCGCAATGGGCGCAACGGTGTTCTTCAAGGTCGGTGACTGGCCGGTCGGCCTGCTTTTCCTGGGATTGTTCGCGATCTACTTCGTCGACTTCTTCGCTGCGATCGGGATCAAGCCGGCTGAGCGTGTCCTCGGACTGATCCGCATCCTGACCGGCAGCTGGCTCATGTACCTCGCGTACGCGGCGGCAGTCGACTTCTCTCTCGCCTACCATTGGCCCGTATAGACAAAGGGGCGGCCACTAATGCAAAGAGGCGGCCATGGCTGAAAACCCAACCAACCCGACTGGCCCGCATGAAGCGGCGGGCGGCTCCGAACCCGAGCCGAATCCGAAAGTTTCGGGCCCCGTGAAGTCCAGCGTCGGGATTCACGCCATCGAAGAGTCCATGCGGTATTCCATGGCGGAAATGGGACCGAAGCGGAGTCTGCAGACGCTGCTCACGATGAATCACGTCGACGGCTTCGACTGTCCGAGCTGTGCATGGGGCGACCCCGACCCCGACCACCGGAAGATGGCGGAATTCTGCGAGAGCGGCGCGAAGGCCGTGGCCTGGGAGGCCACGCGCAAACGCGTCGACGCGGCATTCTTCGCCGAACACTCCATCGCCGAACTGCGGGAACGCGACGGTCACTGGCTGGAGTCGCAGGGACGGCTGACCCAACCGATGCACCTCGCTCCGGGCGCCACCCACTATGCGCCCATCTCCTGGCACGACGCGCTCGCGCTCACCGCCGAGCACCTGCGCGGCATGGCCGACCCGAACCGTGCCCTCTTCTACACCAGCGGCCGTACGAGCAATGAGGCGGCCTTCCTCTACCAACTGCTGGCGCGGCGGCTCGGCACGAACAACCTGCCGGACTGCTCGAACATGTGTCACGAGTCGAGCGGCGCGGCCCTGACGGAGACCATCGGCGTCGGTAAGGGCACCGTCACGTTCGACGACATCACCGATCACGCAGATCTGATCATCATCGTGGGCCAGAACCCCGGCACCTGCCACCCTCGTATGCTCACGGCCCTCGAACAGGCCAAGCAACGCGGCGCGCACATCATCGCCGCCAACCCGCTCCCCGAGGCCGGCCTCGGCCGCTTCCACAATCCACAGACCGCACGCGGCCTGGTGGGCCCGGGTACCAAGCTCGCCGACCGCTACCTCCCGGTACGGATCAACGGCGACATGGCCCTGTTCGCCGGCCTGAACCGCGCCCTGATCGACCGGGAGGATGCCCGGCCGGGCTCCGCCCTCGACCACGACTTCATCGACCGGTACTGCGACGGTTTCCAGGCAGCCGAGGCCGCATGGCGTGCCCTGGACTGGTCGCGGATCGAAACGATGAGCGGTCTCTCCCGCCGCCTCATCGAGAACTGCGCGGCCGACGTACTGAAGGCCGACAGCATCATCGTCTGCTGGGCCATGGGGCTCACCCAGCACCGCAACGCGGTGGCCACCATCCGCGAGATCGTCAACTTCCTCCTGCTGCGCGGCAACATCGGACGCCCCGGCGCCGGGCCCGCCCCGATCCGCGGACACAGCAACGTCCAGGGCGACCGCACCATGGGCATCTGGGAGCAGATGCCGGACGCATTCCTGGACAAGGTCCGGGACGAGTTCGGGTTCGATCCGCCCCGAGCGCACGGCCTGGACACCGTCGACTCGATCCGGGCCATGCGCGACGGCAAGGCCGACGTGTTCATCGGCCTCGGCGGCAACTTCGCCTCGGCCACGCCGGACACAGAGGTCACCGAGGCCGCCCTCGCCAACTGCGCCCTGACCGTCAATATCGCGACCAAACTGAACCGGTCCCACCTGTGCCACGGCACCGAGTCGCTGCTCCTGCCCTGCCTCGGCCGCACGGAGCGGGATCTCCAGGCCTCCGGAGAGCAGTTCGTCACGGTCGAGGACACCATGGCCATGGTCCACTCCTCCCGCGGCCGGCTCCTTCCCGGATCGCCGCACCTGCGCAGCGAGGTCGCGATCATCGCCGACCTCGGCCAGGCGCTCTTCGGCGACGATCTCGGCTGGCGCGCCATGCGCGACGACTACGCCGTGATCCGTCGCCACATCGAGCATGTCGTGCCCGGATTCCACGCGTTCGAACAGCGCGTCCGGCAGCCCGGCGGTTTCATGCTCCCCCGGGGACCACACGACTCCCGCACGTTCCCGACATCGACCGGCAAGGCCCGCTTCACCGTCAACCCACCGACCGCCGTCGTAGCCCCGCCGGGACACCTCCTGCTGGCGACGGTACGGTCGCACGACCAGTTCAACACGACGGTGTACGGCCTGGACGACCGCTACCGCGGCATCAAGGGCGGACGGCGGGTCGTGTTCCTCAACAAGGACGACCTCCGCGACCTCCACCTGCACGAAGGCGACCTGGTCGATCTGATCAGCGTCCACCCCGACGGCGAACGCCGCGCCGACGGCTTCCGCGCCGTCGGTTATCCGGCCCCACGCGGCTGCGCCGTCGCCTACTACCCGGAGACGAACGTGCTGGTCGCGCTGGACTCCACGGCCGAGACCAGCAACACTCCCACGACGAAATCCATCGTGATCCGCGTCGAGCCCGCCGGCCGGAGAGCTGACCTGTCGGTCTGACACACGGGTCGCACACCTACGGTGGCGCACTCCACTGGCTGTTGCCAGACGGTGTTGAGCCCGGTGAGCGCGAGAGATTCGTGGGGCGCCCGCGCCGATGCGTCGGAGAAGCCCCCGGCCGGGTTCACCGGCCGGGGGCCTGCGGCCCATGCACGGCACTCTGCATGCCTGCGGGGTGCGCCGGCCAGGCGCGCAGCAGGGCGTCGAGCGCGTTGAGGATCTCGGTCCAGCTCTCCTGTGAGTCGGGGGCGCTGTGGCTGAAGCCGCCGGCGGTCTCCAGACCGACGTAGCCGCTGAAGACACTGCCCAGCAACCGCACCGCGTGCGTCTGGTGCGGTTCGGCCAGGTTGTAGCCGCGCAGGATCGCCCGCGTCATCTGGGCGTGCCGAACGCCGGCGCTGGCGGCCGCCGTCTGCGGGTCGAGCCGGAACTGGGCTGCGGCGAAGCGCCCCGGGTGCGCGAGCGCGTAGTCGCGGTAGACGTTCGCGAAAGCGGTCAGGGCGTCTTTGCCGGCCCGTCCGGCCACCGCGGTGGAGACCTGGTCGGCGAGTTCCTCCAGGGCGAGCAGGGCGATCCTGGTCTTGAGGTCGTGGGCGTTCTTCACGTGCGAGTACAGGCTCGCGGTCTTGACACCGAACCGCCGGGCGAGTTCCGCGGGGGTCGCCTGCTCGAAGCCGACCTCGTCGGCCAGCTCTGCCCCCGCCCTCACCAGCCGCTCCGTGGTCAGCCCTACCCGTCCGGCCGCTGCCATGGTCATCCTCCGCATCGCTCCTCATCACTGGCATCGATGATTATGCATTTGCCTAATCAAGTTAGGCAAATTAGCGTTCCCATTATGAAGCCGCTGACCGAGCAAGAGATCCGTACCGCGTTCGTGAACTGCACCAAGGGCGAGGCCAAGCGCCTGACCATCCCCCGTGACCTGGCCGAGCAGTGCTGGGGCGACCTCGACTTCCTGGGCTGGCGAGATCCCCAGGCCCCCGACCGGGCCTACCTCGTGACCGAGCTGGACGGCCGCCCGGTCGGCGTCCAGCTGCGCTCCTCCGGCGCCGGCTCCTGGCAGATGCGCCGCAGCATGTGCTCGGTGTGCGTGACCACCCACACCGGCGGCGTCTCCCTGATGGTCGCGCCGAGGTCCGGGAAGGCCGGACAACAGGGCAACTCGGTTGGCATCTACATGTGCAGCGACCTGGCCTGCTCCCTGTATGTACGCGGGAAGAAGGACACGGGCATCGGCGCACGCCTCCCCGAGTCCCTCACCCTGGAGCAGAAGGTCCAGCGGACCGTCGCGAACCTCGCCGCCTTCATCGCCAAAGTGGCCGCGTGACCTGGGACCGTCTTCCGGTCTCACCCCCGTATCGCCGCCGCTGCCCGGCCCCGGTCGACGCCCAACACGGGCGGGCGCGCCGGTCCCCGGGGCGTCCGCCCAGCCTCCAGCCGGCCTGGCGGTCCACCACGGCAGGTCCTCACCGGAGGTTTGCCGGTGCGCCCGGACGCTCAGGCATCTGCCGTCCATGCAGCGGCCATGGCTCGGCGTCCGGTGCACGGGCCGACGGTCGGGCGGGCATCGGGGCGCCCGCTGGTAAACTGAGGGCACGCTTCGACGCCGCCGGGGCCCGTACCAAGGGGTACGGGCCCCGGCGCGTTCCCGGGTGTCAGACCGAGGAAGGTTCCCCATGAACGCGCAGCCGCCGCCCCCTGGACTCCCCCGTGCGGGCAAGCACCGGCAGGCGACAGCGCCGCAGGGCGAACTCTCGACGTCGCAGACGGTCTCACCGGACCTGCCGCCGGCCGCGTCCTTCGACGCACTCGAGCTGCCGGCGGAGCTGGTGAAGACGATGACCGGCCTCGGGGTGACGGAGCCTTTCCCGATCCAGGCGGCGACCCTGCCCAGCGCGCTGGCCGGCCACGACATCCTCGGCCGGGCGCGGACCGGTTCTGGCAAGACGCTGGCTTTCGGGCTGGCACTGCTCGTCCGGACGGCAGGCCTGCGAGCGGAGTCCAAGCGGCCGCTCGCGCTGGTCCTGGTGCCGACCCGGGAGCTTGCACAGCAGGTGAGCGACGCGCTGGCGCCGTACGCGCAGACGCTGAACGTGCGACTGGCGACGGTGGTCGGCGGCCTGTCGATCAACCGGCAGCAGGCGCTGCTGCGGACCGGCGCCGAGGTGGTCATCGCTACGCCGGGACGGCTGGCCGACCTGGTGTCGCGCCGGGACTGTCACCTGAATCAAGTGCGGATCACGGTGCTGGACGAGGCGGACCAGATGTGCGACCTGGGATTCCTGCCCCAGGTCTCCGAAATCCTGGACCAGGTCCGCTCCGACGGGCAGCGGCTTCTGTTTTCGGCCACGCTCGACCGCAACGTCGACCAGCTGGTACGGAGCTACCTTCACCACCCGGTTCTCGCATCGGTCGATCAGCTGGCGGGCTCGGTCACCACGATGGAACACCACGTGCTGAACATTCACGCCGCCGACAAGTACGCGACCGCGACCGAAATCGCCGCGCGGGACGGCCGGGTACTGATGTTCCTCGACACCAAGGCCGGCGTGGACCAGTTCACCCGCCACCTGCGGGCCAGCGGCATACGAGCCGCCGCCCTGCACAGCGGTAAGTCACAGCCACAACGCACGCACACGCTCGCCCAGTTCAAGGACGGTGAGATCACCGTCCTGGTGGCCACCAACGTCGCCGCGCGGGGCATTCACATCGAAGCGCTCGACCTCGTCGTCAATGTCGACCCGCCGGCCGACGCCAAGGACTACCTGCACCGTGGCGGACGCACGGCACGCGCCGGGGAAGCCGGGAGCGTGGTCACGCTGGTCACCCCCAACCAGCGCCGCGACGTGAACCGGATGATGTCCGACGCCGGAATCCGGCCGACGACCACACAAGTACGCTCCGGCGAGGCGGCGCTGACCACCATCACCGGCGCCAAACGCCCGCCCGTCGGGACGAAGACCAGCAGTGGCAACGCCCCTTTCCGGGGCCTCGGCACCCGTCCGGGCCGCCCCGCCAAGGAGTCCCGCAAGACCGCCGACGCCCGGAAGACCGCGGAAGCCCGCGCGGCGGCCCGGGTGCGCAAGGGCCGCTGACGCCGGACGGACCTGCCCGAGCGGGTTGTGGCCCGTGTACGCACACGGGCGCACACCCGTCAATCTGACGATTGAACCGGTCAGGCGCCCCAACGACGCCACGGATTCGTCGTGCTGCCCCACCGCTGGGCCGTGGAGAGAAGTCTTGCGGGGATGCCGCACGCCCGCCGGCACGCTCGCGCCTATGCGCAGCCGTCTTCGCACGATCCAGCTGGCCACTCCCCGGCTATCGCAACAGTCCCGGCAATGTATGAGAGTTGACTCTCACACATTGTGAGAGAACACTCTCACGTCATGGAGCGAGGTAATCGCCTGGGCGATATCGAGATCACCGACCCGAAGACCATGCGTGCGCTGGCGCACCCGGTGCGGCTGGCAATCCTCGAGCGCCTGCAACGGCACGGGCCCGCGACGGCGACGCAGCTGTCACCGGACGTCGGGGCCACGCCGTCCGTGGCCAGCTGGCATCTGCGCCACCTGGCGGGCTTCGGACTGGTCCGGGATGCCGAGCCCGGAACGGACCGCCGGGAACGCAGGTGGGAGGCCGCGGCACGAGGGTTCCGGTTCGAGGTGCCGGAGGACGAGGAGGGCCAGTCCGCCGCACGGGTGCTGTCCCGGCAGATGTTCGCCCATTCCGCCGACCTGCCTCATCGGTGGGTGACCGAGACCGAACCCGGACTGGATCCTGCGTGGCTCAGGCTGGCGGGGCTGGCCAATACCCGCGTCGTGGTCTCCGCCGAAGAACTCGCGACCATCGAGGACGCGATCGAAAGCGTCCTCGCTCCCTACGTGACGCGCGATCCGGCCCAGCGGCCGAGCGGTGCCCGTGGCGTCCGACTCCTGCGCTACCTCCTCCCGGAGGGCGAAGACGAGCAGACAGGCGAGCCCGCATGAACGCCCCGCAGATGTCACTGTGGCGGGACCGACGGTTCCTTAGGTTCTGGGCCGGGCAGTCGGTGTCGCAGTTCGGCGACAGGATCTCCGAACTGGCGCTACCCCTGATCGCCGTGGCGGCGCTGCACGCCTCGGCCAATCAGGTCGCGTGTCTGACCGCGCTGGCCTGGGCCCCGAATCTCCTCGCCATCGTGCTGGGCGCCTGGGTCGATCACCGGGTCCACAAGCGTCGCCTGATGGTCCTCGCCGATCTGGCACGCGCGTGCGTGCTGCTCACCCTGCCGGCCGCGTACCTGCTGAGCGCCGTGACCCTCGGTCACCTGTACGCGGTGGCGTTGCTGACCGGCGCCGCAGGGGTGCTGTTCAACATCGCCTATCCGCCCTTCTTCGCCCACCTCGTGCCACGCTCGTCATACGTCGACGCGAACAGCAAGCTCAGCACCAGCCGGTCCGCCTCCTACGTCGCCGGCCCCGCCATCGGCGGCGTGCTCGTCCAAGCCCTGACCGCGCCCGTCGCCGTGATCGCTGACGCCCTGTCCTTCCTGGCCTCTGCGGCCCTGCTCGGGCCGATCCGGGTCGACGAATCAGCCGTTGCTCCCGGGGAGGCGGCAGGGCCTTCACTGCTGCGCCGTGCCAGAGAGGGGCTGGCCTTCGTGGTTCGTCACCCGGTGCTGCGAGCGAGCCTCGGCTGCGCGACCACCGTCAACTTCTTCACTTTCGTGTCGGGCACCGGCCTGACCGTGCTCTTCGCCGACCGCGTGCTCGACCTGTCCGCGGGGACCATCGGACTGGCGCTCGGCATCGGATCGACCGGAGCTCTTTTGGGCGCGGTGGCAGCCCCGAGGATCTCGCGACGGATCGGCGTGGGACGAAGCATCGCGGTCGGCGCGGTACTGTTCCCAGCCCCCATCGCCATCGCCGCCGCCGCGAGCGGTCCCATGTGGGCCCGGGCAGCGGCCCTGGGCGCCGCGGAGTTCCTCGCCGGAATCGGCGTCATGCTGTTCGACGTCAACCTCAACTCCCTGCAGACCGCAGTGATCCCAGACGCCATGCGCAGTCGCGTGGCCGGTGCCTACAGCACGGTCAACTACGGCATCCGCCCCGTCGGTGCCGTCGTCGGAGGCGCGCTTGCCACCCTCATCGGCCTCAGGGCAACCCTGATCACGGCCGCCGCCGGAGGGGCCCTGTCGCTGCTGTGGCTGCTCCCCTCACCCGTACCGCGCGTCCACTCGCTGCCCCCGGACGCTTCGCTCCCCGCCGATGGCGGCACCGAGCCGGAAGCCGACCAGTACCTCGATGACACGCGGGCCGACCTTCCGGCCGCCCAGCCCCTCCAAGAGGGCGAAAGCCGCTCGTCAGGCAGCGCTCCTTGGTGACCACGTCTCAAACGCGGTCTCAAGGGCGCGGCGTCGGTGGCTGCAGGCCGAAGGCGGCGGTGTTCAGCGAGCGCCGCATGGCCAGCGCGATCGGGCGCTCGACGAATCGATGCGCGAGGTACGACAGCAGGATCAAGATGCTCACCGTTACCCCGACGAGAGTCGAGGGGGCGACCCGATCGCCGTAGTGGTGCGCGACGGTCATTCCCAACGTGTCGTGCAGCAGGTAGAGCGGGAAGGTCATCGCACCCGCGACGGTCAGACCGCGCCAGCGGATCCAGCGGGTCCAGCCGAGCGCGATGGCGCCGACCAGCAGGAAGAACACCGTGGTCACCAGGACCAGCCAGCCGCGCCACGGCGACCAGGTGTCCCAATTGTTGCGACCGCCGTGGGGTGCCAGCAGGAAGTGCAGCGCCAGCAGCCACGACATGGCGACGATCCCCCACAGCAACGGCGTCGGCCGATAGCGGTACATGAGGTAGAAGGCCATGCCCGCGATGAAGTACGGGGCGGACGTCGGGTTCACGATCAGCGTGAGCAGCGGGATGTGTGCGCTGGGCGCCAACACCGCGGCGACCGTCCACAGCCCGCAGAAGATCACCACCCGCTGGTGGGTGAGGCCCTTCCACACCACGACCGCGAACGTGAGGTAGAAGCAGAGTTCCGGCCAGAGCGTCCAGTAGACCGGGTCCAGGTTGGTCACGCCGAGCGGGGTCTGCAGCATCGTGAAGTTCGCGAAGAGAACCCGAGGGTTGGGGTGCCCGAACGGGCTGTCGGCCAGGTAGATGACGCACGCCGACACCACGATCGCGACCCAGTACATCGGATACAGACGGGTGACGCGCGAGATGAAGAAGTCACGCGGCGTGCGGCCCCACGCGCTCATGCAGATGACGAAGCCGCTGATCAGGAAGAACAGATCGACGCCGAGCCGTCCGAAAGCGAAGTAGCCGTGCAGCGCGGGGAAGGTGCTCTGGTAGGGGCGCCCCCAGACGACAATCATCGCCTGGGGAGTCTGGCCGACGAAGTGGAAGAGCACCACCGACAGGGCCGCCAGGAATCGCAGCCCGTCCAACGCGGCGAGACGGTCCTTGCGGGCGACCGGCCCGGCCGCGATCACCCGCGTCGCGGCGGCCGTGTGCGGCAACGGCACCTCCTCCGCGACAGCCCCCTCGTTCTCCCGTCGCGTGGCCACGCCGGCCGATCCCGTGCGATCCGCCTGGGTCATGCGTCCCCCGTTCCAGGGTCGTCCTTTTGCTGACAGGGCCCGGAACCCGATCACATGCCCGACGGGCAGATGACGAGGTTGCCGGCTGTCCTTCTCAGGGCGGATCACGGCACCGTCGTGGCCCACACATGGCCCGTACCCAATGTCAACGGTGAAATACGGGGCCGCCGGAGTGAGACAGTCCGCATGGAGCAGTCATCTCCCCCCGCCGACGAGGTTCTGGTTGACGCACGCCTCAATCCCGTCTTCACCTGGACGGGCGACGGTCCGGCGCGGGCAGGCGCCACGCACGGGGATGCCGTGGCCTGGCCCGCAAGGCGGCGCCCCCGCCGGGCTCGATCTTGCGCGGGCGGCGCACCTCAGTGCGGCCCTCCAGCACCCGGCAGGCGCTCCGCCACGCATTGGCGGGCCGCGATGCCCTCGCCGCCGAGGACTTCGACGGTGCGGGCGGCCGGGCCGTGCGCCCGGCCATCCGGACCGCCGACTCGACGGAGTTCATACGTTCTGCGCGCGCCGCACCGAACACGTGTTTCCTTGCCGGTTCACGAGGGCAGGAGGTTCACTGGTCGCATGACGACCTTCGCCACCACGCGGACGGGCTTCTGGCCCTCGCGTCGTGTCCATGTGTTCGACGGGTTCTGTCGCACGGCGATCTGACCGCCTGGTACGGGCGGATGACACACGCCGTATCCGCCTTCCGCACAACACCCTCCCGCGCGCATGAGAACCGAGGTCCGCCATGTCCACGACCGATGAACTCCTCGCAAACAACGCCCGCTACGCCGAGACGTTCTCCGGCCCGCTCCCGCTGCCTCCCTCGAAACAACTCGCCGTCGTGGCCTGCATGGACGCCCGGCTGAACGTGTACGCGATCCTCGGCCTGAACGAGGGTGAGGCCCACGTCATCCGCAACGCGGGCGGCGTGATCACGCAGGACGAGATCCGTTCGCTCGCCATCAGCCAACGTCTCCTGGGCACCGAGGAGATCATCCTCATCCACCACACGGACTGCGGCATGCTGACCTTCACCGACGACGGCTTCAAGGACGCGGTCCAGGAGGACACCGGGATCCGTCCGCCGTGGGCCGCGGAGGCCTTCGGCGACCTGGACACGGACGTCCGGCAGTCGATCGCGCGCATCCAGGCCGACCCCTTCATCGCACGCAAAGACCGCGTCCGGGGCTTCGTCTTCGACGTGGCCACCGGCAAGCTCAACGAAGTCCAGTGACAATGAGGAACGACCTCACGCCGGCGCCCCGGGCGGACCCTGTGTGAGCGGCGGCCCCGTACACACACCTGACAAGAAGCCGTCACACACGGTCCGGAATGCCTGGTCGGGCAGCCGGGGTTCTCACTGACATGACTGTTGGAGTGGCACTCAACGCGTCCGAGGCGGAGAACCAGGTCGACACCGCCGTACAACTGGCACACGAGGCCGCGGCCTCCGGCCTGCGGTCGGCCTGGTTCGGGCAGACCTTCGGCGCGGATTCACCACAGCTCGCGGCGATCGTCGGGCGGGAGGTGCCGGGGCTTCACGTGGGCACCTCCGCGATCCCCGTCTTCGGCCGCCACCCGCTCCTGGTCTCCAGCCAGGCCCAGACCGCCCAGGCGGCCACTCACGGGCGCTACCACCTCGGGCTGGCCCTCGGCACCAAGCTCCTGACCGAGAGCGGCTTCGGTATCCCCTTCGAACGGCCCATCGCCCGTCTGCGTGAGTTCCTCACCGCTCTGCGGCAGTTGACGCAGAGCGGTACGGCCGACTTCCACGGCGAGTTGCTCACCGCCGTCACTCCGATCCCCGCGCGCGTACCGGGGGCCGAAGGGGGTGTTCCTCTGCTGGTCGCCGCGATGGGGCCGCAGGCCCTGCGTGCCAGCGGTGAGCTGGCGGACGGCATCCTCCCCTACCTGGCGGGACCGCGCGCCCTGAGCGAACACATCGTTCCGGCCCTGACCGCGGCGGCGGAGGCCGCGGGTCGGCCCGCGCCCCGGATCGTGGCCCTGGTGCCCGGCGTGGTCACGGACGATGTCGACGCCGTACGTGCGAAGGCCACCGAACAGCTCGCGTTCTACGAGCAGATCCCGTCCTACGCGCGGGCCATCGAAGTCTCCGGCGGCCGACGGGCCTCCGATCTGGCCGTGATCGGCGATGAGAAGACGGTCGCGGCCGAAGTGCGGCGCTATCGGGACGCCGGGGCGACAGAGGTGGTGTTCTCGGGCACCGAGATCGCGGGAGATACGGACCGGCGGCGCACCTGGGCGCTCCTCGGGGAACTGGCCGGTTGACGACATGCCGACCGCCTCCCGGTCGTCAGCCCGCCCGTCCCCGGCGGCGGTGCCCACCTTGGCGCAGCACACGACTCCCCCGCCGCGCACCGTAGTTCGTGAACGGTGAACCCGGCTCGACCCGGCCCACGACACAGCGCCGGTACCGCTGGGCCCGCTCGACCACGACTGCCGACAGCGGCACCTCTCCACCGAAGACCCTCACACCACTCCGAGGCCGAGCCTCGCGAAAGAAGGAGTGCCCATGACCGTTCAGCTCACTACGACGGACCTCCAGGCCTTCACCCGGGACTGGCAGGAGTGGTACCGCGGGCAGGAGGCGCGGCTCGCCGATCCGCACGGATTCCTGGCGATCACCGGCCTGCACTGGCTCGACGACCGGCCGCAGCGATTCCCGGACGCACCGGGCGCCTGGTGGACCGACGCCGCCGGGGTCACCGTAGCCCTCGACGACGGCGAGGAACTCGTCGTGGAGGGAACGCCGGTGCGCGGCGAACACCGCTTCGGAGTGCTGCCCGAGCGTGGTGGCGTCGACGCGGTCTGGGGCGATGCCGTGATCGAGGTGGCCAAGCGTGGCGGACACGACATCGTCCGGCCCCGGCATCCGGACGCGCCGTTGCGCACCGCATTCGCCGGTACACCCGCCTACGCACCGGATCCCCGCTGGGTGGTGACTGGTCGTTACAGCGCCTTCGACGAGCCGCGTCCGACGACCGTGGGCGCCGCGGTCGAGGGACTGGAGCACGTGTACGACGCACCGGGCCGGATCGAATTCGAACTCGAAGGACGCCCCTTGGCCCTGACCGCGTTCCCCGGACGGGGGCCCGGCCGGCTGCTGGTGCTCTTCACCGACGCCACCTCCGGGGTGACCACCTACGCCGCCAACCGGAGCCTCTCTCTCGACCCGCCGGCCGCCGACGGCACGGTCGTCCTCGACTTCAACCGCGCGGCGAACCTGCCGTGCGCCTACACCGACCTGGCCACCTGCCCACTGCCACCGTCGGAGAACCGGCTGCCGGTGGCCATCGAGGCCGGGCAGAAGACGCCCCGTGAGCGGGGCGGGGTCTGAACGTCGTCCCAGCGACACGTTCCTCGACGACCGGTCAGCGCCGGCTGAGAGGCGTCCGGCCGTCGCGGCCCGCTCGGTCAGGAGTCGCGCGGGCGAGGGCTGCGCCACGGGCGAGGGCCCGACGGCGCCGGCCGTTGCCCCCCACGAGAACGGCGCCAGTCGGGCTCGGGCAGCTTCGAGGAGACGTACACCGACCAGAACTGCGCGCCGACTCCTCCGGCGCGCAGCCGGGGCAGGTCGGTGTGCAGGTCCGGGCGGCCGTCGGCGAGGCCCTCGATGCTGTAACCGGAGCGGGCGCGCAACGCCACGGGCAGGTCGTTGTGCCCGTCGAAGACAGGGGTGCTGCTGAGCACCTGCTCGACCACGTCCGCCGCGATGTCGGTGTCGGTCATGGGCTGGCCACTCCTTCGTCGAGGGCGTCGAGGGCGTCGAGGGTCAGGTCACGGCGGCGGGCCTGCCGGACCGGGTCGGGGACGGGCAGGGCGGCGACCAGCCGCCGGGTGTAGTCGTCCTGTGGGCTGCCCAGTACCTGGGCCGTGGAACCGGTCGCGGCGATCCGGCCGCGGTGCAGGACGACGACGCGGTCGGCTACCTGCTCGACCACCGCGAGGTCATGGCTGATGAACAGCGCCGCGAAGCCCGGTTCGCGCTGCAGTTCGGTGAAGGGGTCGAGCACCTTCGCCTCTGATCCAGCCGCGTTCCCGTGCCCGCGCCGTGCGGCACGGCGCCACGTACGCGCATCGGGGCCTCCGCCGGTCCGGGACTGATCGCTTCCGCCGGAGGCGGCGCCCGTGATCACCACCACCGGCTGCGGCCCCCGCTGCTCATCGCGGACGAACCCACCTCGGCCCTCGACGTGTCCCGCGCATGCAACAGCGCCACGTCCGGCTCGGCTCTCGCCACGTCCGACTCTCGCCACGTCCGACCCGCGCCGCCTCCGGCGGCACCCGCCCTGGAATACCGTGTCCTCGTCGGGCATCGCGACGGTCTTCCGCTGTCGAAGCCCAGCTGCTCGACGCCAGACGGTCACCCGCCGCACTCCCGGCCACGTGACTGCTCCCGCCGCCCCGGAGGACGGCCCCGCCCACGCCGGCCTTCGGGGAGGCCGCGGGATCAGGAGCTCAGATGGTCATGCGGCATCTTCCACCTGCCGCTGCGCCACAGGACGACGTGGGTGCCCCGCCCCTGGCGGGCGGATGCCGCCGCCTCGGCCGGTGCCGCGTTCTGCTGGAGCTGCTTGCCGGACTTACGACACCGTCGAGCACCGGACGCCACGGCGCCGGCCTCGGCGCCCCGTCAGGAACGTGTTGCCGGGGCGACGCGGCGGCGGTGCGCCCGCTGCCGACAGGTTGCGCCGCAGTAGCGTGCGGGGCGGCCAGTGGTCCGGGCATCGAGCCGGGCACCGCACTCCTCGCACTGCGGGGCTGCGTGAAGCGTCCCGGTCGCGTCACGAAACCGGCGCCCTTCCGTGACCGGTACGGGATCGCGCGGCACGGGATTCCGCAGGCACTCCAGCGCCAGGTGCACCATGCGGGTGCCGTCGGCCCGGTCGCGGTGGGCGGCCCGTATCGTCGCGCACCCGACGGTGAGCGCGGCGACATCGTCCGGGCTGACGTCGGTGCGGACCCCGCCGGCCTGCTGAGCCGCACGGAGCAGTTCGTCCAGTACCTGACGGAAGCGTCGTGCCGACGCGGCGAGGCTCGGGCGCGGCCAGCTCGTATCCGTGGTCACGGCTTCACAGACGTACCTGCGTCCATAGGACTTGTCGACGACATCGAGGAGGAATCCGAAGAAGGCGGCCGTAGGAGCCGTTCGGGCCGCCCACAGTCGAGCGGCGGCGACCAGGTCGTCGACATGCTGGACGAGTACGGCCTCGAGGAGGATCTCCTTGCTGGGGAAGTGCCGGTACACGGTGCCGGTGCCGACCCCCGCCTGGCGTGCGATCTCGCCGAGCGAGACGTCGAGGCCGTGATCGGTGAGCGCCCGAGCGGCGGCGGCGAGCACCTTCGTGCGGTTACGGCGCGCATCGGCTCGACCGGCGTCTTGAAGAGCTGTGGTCATGTCACGTAATCCCTTGTCCGTCGCACTCAACCGGGTGGAGCATTCCACATCGACCCCGGGCCCACGCCGACCGTGCCCACCGAGACTCCCGGGGCGGAGGACGAGATGACCACTCAGCCCGCACACTCCACTGCCGCGCCTGGCGGGCGCCTCGGTGACCGCCTGGTTGTCGTGACCGGTGCGACCGGCCGACAGGGCGGCGCCACCGCACGTCGTCTCCTCGCGGCCGGCAGGCCGGTACGTGCGCTCGTGCGTGACACGACCGCTCCGGCCGCCACGGCCCTGGCGGCCGCCGGGGCCGACATCGTCCGCGGCGACTTCGACGACCCGTCGAGCCTGCCGGCGGCTCTGGAGGGAGCCGCGGCACTCTTCGCCGTGCCGCCCGTGGCGTACGGGCCCGCCGGCACCGACGTGGAGCGGGAGTTCGCCCGCGGCCGTGCGCTGGCCGATGCCGCCTCCGACGCGGGAGTCGAGCACGTGGTGTTCACCGGCGTCGCGTCCACACCGAATCCTTCGGCCGCTCTCTCGGGGAAGATACGTATCGAGGACTACCTTCGCGACCGGATTCCGTCGGTGACCGCACTGCGCCCGGTGCGGTTCATGTCGAACTTCCTCGCGTCGTCCGCCATCGGCGTCGACGGCATCGCCAACGGCGTGCACCGGCACATCTTCCCGGCGGACGAACCTCTCCAGATCATCGCGGTGGAGGACATCGCGGAATTCGCCGCGCTGGCCTTCGACCAGCCGGACCGGTTCGCCGGCCGGACCCTGGAACTGGCAGGGGACGCCCCCACCCCGACCGAGGCGGTCACCGCGATCAGTGAAGCCACCGGTGCCGCGGTGCGCTACGAGCGACTCACCCACGCCGAAGCCGCCGCGCTCAACCCCGAGATCGCCCGGGTCAGGGAACGGTGGGCGTCCGGCGCGCGCTGGCAAGCCGACATAGAGGTGCTGCGCGTCGTCCACCCCGGGCTGCGCACCTTCGCCGACTGGCTCGCGGAATCCGGTGCCGCCCTGCTGCGGACCCGACTCCTCGGGACCGCCTAGAACCTCGCGAAAGCGCTGGTCCCACCCACTCGTCGAGGGCTACGACGGTCCACGACCCGGCCGTCCAGGAGTGGCTGACGACCACGCGCGCGGGCAGTCCACGCGCACACGTTGATCCCGCCGGGATGGCGCCGACGGCCCACCCTGCGAACGCGATGTTTCCGTTCTGCGAACAGGACGCCGTGACCGAAGAAACGGTCGCGTCGACCGCGGCCTTCTTGCCGCGGGGAGCCAGGCACCCGGCACCCGGCACCCGGCACCGGGCACCCGGGCGCGTGGCTCCCGGCACCCGGCGTTCGCAGCAAGTTGCCGCACTTGTACGCGAACTCAGCGGTCGGTAAAGGTTGTTCAGGCCACCGCGGCCGTCGTCCCGGCCGCGGTCTCTGGCCGCGGCCCCACGCGCCTCGCCAGTCTGGAGGTGCTGGCTCCCTTCGGCCGGGTCGCCTTCTACGGCGAAGCCGCTCGCCACCCCGACCTGAACCTGCCGCTCCTCCCCCTGTGGAAGAACAATCGCGCGCTGACCGGCTACAACATCGGTGACGTCTCCCGACGTGCCCCGACGTGCTGCGTACGCATGGTCTGGCGGCCCTGGAACTCGTCGCCTCGGGAAGCGTGCACATCGATGTCACCGACATCCTTCCGCTGGCCGCCGCGGCCCAGGCCCATGAGCGGATGCAGGCGGGACGCAACGTGGGGAAGACCCTGCTGGCCGTATGAACAGAGGAACAACGGCCGTGCGGCCCGGTGTCTCAGTCGGGTGCCGCGGCCGGAGCATCACGGGTGGGCGGAGCGGGCTGCGGCTGGGAGGCCGGAGCCATCGGCTGCCTCTTCGAGGGGCGGAGGCCGCCGAGCAGCAGCCGTCTCGCGGGGCGCTCCACCGCCTCGTACAGCACCCAGGACAGGCCGAGGGACACAGTGAACGCGACGGCCGTGGCGGCCAGCCCCGCCGGCACACCGAAGCGAGGTGAGGTGCCGAGCACATTGGTGCCGGCGCGCAGCACCAAAAGGTGGATCATGTAGAAGGCGAACGAGAGTTCCCCCAGCCGCACCAGCCGCCGGTGCCGCCACAACGAGGGCAGACCGCGCAGGTCCGCGACGGCCGCTGCCGGGATGAGCAGGCTGAAGCCGATGACGGTGCAGGTGGTGGCCGAGTAACCGGCGGTGACCTGCGGGACGAAGAAGTAGCCGATGATCGCCAGAGCGAGTGAGGCTTCCAGGCCGGGTCCGCGCCACCGGCCGAGGAGCACCAGCCGGGCGACGGACGCGCCGAGGACGAACTCCGGCAGACGCGCGGCGGGCAAGGAGTAGAGCGGTTGGCGCAGCCAGTGGTGCGCGTCCACCCAGGCCAGTACCAGTACGGCCAGCACCGACGCCCCGGCCAGTGCCGTCGCTCCCCGGGCGCCGAGGCGACGCAGCAGGAGCGCCAGCAGCGGGAAGGCGGCGTAGAAGAAGGCCTCGCAGGCCAGCGACCAGCTGACCGGATCCAGCGTCTGCCACCACGGCCGCCACCAGGAATGGACCAGCAGGACATTCGCCAGTCCCTGACGCAGCGTCGGCTTCGCCTGATGGGCCAGCGTGTATGCCATGAGCAGCGCAACCCCGGCAGTGACCAGATGCACCGGCAGGATGCGGGCAATGCGCCGCCGCCAGAAGGTGAGTGCGCGGTCGTTCGGTCGCGTGGACCATGCCAGTACGAAACCGGACAGCATGAAGAAGAACGACACTCCGGCTGCGCCTGCCCCGAATCCCCACCTCAGGATGCGGTCGCCGGCAGCGCCGAAGTAGCGGAAGTTCTGCACGTGCAGTCCGAAGACCAGTAGCGCGGCCACCCACCGCAGTCCGGTGAGGGAGGGCAGTGCGGGCAGTAAAGCGGGAGGCGGATGTGCGGTGCTGGTCGCAGTGGCGGTGTCGGGCGGCGTCCGGGGCGCCTTGGTCGCCGTCGTCATCGAGTCACCTGTCGCGGGAGGTACGTGTGGGGCATGAAAGGGTACGTTGCCATTTCGTCACCTTTCATTCGGTCACATTGGCAACATCACACCGGTGCCGACAAGCACCGCCGACCGCGCGCCTTGGACGCCTGGGCGAAACTGTCCTCGAACAGGCCGCCGCCACCGGACGCAGGCCCACCGTCCTCGCCGTCGAACGGCTGCTCGGGACCGAGGAGGTCATCCAGCAGCTCACCCCGGAAGACTCCGCACTGCCCCAAGGGGCCACCGGCGTCCCGCTGCGCACCCATGCCCGCCCGCCCCCGAGCCGGTCAGGAACCCCCTCCATGTACGCACGACCATGACGGGCCGGTTTGCGGCGCCCTGCCGCGGCGTCCAGACGTTGAGGGTGACACACGAGGCCTCACTTGCCGGGCGGCCGAGCGGGGCGCGGCCCGGCGTCGTCCGCCGGACCTGCCCCGCTGTCTTCGTGTCCGGTGCGTGCTACTTCGGGGCGACGGCCCAGGCGAGGTCAGGCAGGTAGCTGGGCGCGGTAGTGAAACCGGACAGCTTCTTGCCGTTGTAGGCGAACAGTCCGTCCATGCGCAGCACGGAGACGAACCACGCCTGGTCGACGACGTAGCGCATCGCGTCCTGGTACAAGGCCCGCTGCTCGTGCGGGGAGGCGGCGTTCGCCTTGGCGAGCATCTTGGTCAGCTTGGGATCCGATGTGGCGTAGGGGTTGAACGCGGTGGGGTGCGGCAGCATCCAGTCCAGGGCGAGCGTGTACGTGGGTGCGCCGCCGTAACCGAAGCCGAGGACCGGGTACTTCTTCGATGTGGCGGAGGCAAGCCACTGCCCGACGCTGGTGTCGGTGGTGACGTCGGCCTTGACGCCGATCTTCTGCCATTGCTGGACCACGGCCTGTGAGACGAGGTCGATGCCGAAGAAGCCCTGGGCCTCCATCTTCAACGAGAAGCCGTGGGGGTATCCCGCCTCTGCCAGGAGCTTCTTGGCCTTCGCCGGGTCGTAGGGGTAGTGGTTGTCGTAGTCGTCGACGAAGCCGTCGAGGCCGGGCAAGGAGATCTGGTCCGTGGGGTGGCCATGTGTCTGTACGACGGCCTTGGTGATCGCGGCTCGGTCGACGGCGTAGTTGAGGGCCCTGCGGACGCGCACGTCCTTGAGGGGCGCGGCGAGAGTGCCGTTGCGGTCGGCGAGGTTGACGCCGAGGAATGCGTTCGGGGTGCCGGTGACCTGGAGTCCGCCCGCCTTGGCGGTGTCGACCTGGTTGGCGTTGATCGCCATGGCGTCGGCCTGACCCGTCTTCACCGCCTGAAGCGCGGAGTTGGGGTTGGCGACGACCTTGATGACCACCTTCTTCCAGTGGATCTTCTTCTTGTCCCAGTAGTGGGGGTTGGGCGTGTAGGTGTAGTGGTCGCCCGTCGCGCTGTGGGCCGTGTCCAGTAGGTACGGGCCCGCTCCGAAGGATCTGGTGCCCATCGCGCCCGGTGAGGCCAGTCCCTTGGGGCTGATCGCGGAGCCGATCATGAGTACCTGGGTCAGAAGCTGGGGCAGGATGGGGTTCGGACTGGAGCATCGGATGCGCACGGTCAGGGGTCCGGTCGCGGTGACCGAACTGATGGCCGAGGTCCAGGAGACGTTCAGACCGTTCTTGCGGCTGTAGTTGAGGGACGCCGCGATGGCCTTGGCATCCAGCGGGGTGCCGTCGGCGAACTTGAGGCCCTCGCGCAGCGTGAAGTCGAAGACCTTGTTGCCGGTGCCGACATATCCCCACTTCGTCGCCAGGCCGGGCCCGGTCTTGGCACCCGGGCCCTGTCGGAGCACCGTGTCGTAGGCGAGGTTGATGAACCAGTTGTCCGAGCCGACGTTGGCTTTGGCGGGGTTGAGACTCGCGGGCGCGCCGGCCGATACGACGGTGAGGGTGCCCCCGTGAGCGCCGCTTCCGGAGCTGGTGGAGCCCGATCCGCTGCATGCGGTGCTCGCCGCCGCAAGCGCGGCGACAGCCGCCAGAACTGCGGTTATTCGCTGTCTGCGCATGGTGCTTCCTTACGTTCCGGGCCGCTGGGGGCGGACTCGAGTTCCTTTGTGTCAGCTGTGCGGGGCCTGGGCAGCCCGTGGAGTTCCGTGGAGCGATGGCAGGCGACGCTGCGGCCGCCTTCGGCGCCGTGCTTCCGTCCGTCCGGGAACGGCGCCGGTTCGGGCCGTTCGCGGTGGCACAGGTCGACGGCGTGTGGGCAGCGGTGGGCGAAGGCGCATCCGGCGTCGGTCGGAACACCCGAGACCCGTTTGGCCTCCCGTGCCGACCTGCGGATCCGCTGGAGGCGGGGGTCCGGTTCGGGCACCGCCTCCAGCAGCATCCGGGTGTAGGGGTGCACGGGATCGCCGTACACCTCGTCGGCGGGACCCGACTCCATGACCTGTCCGCGGTAGAGCACGACGATGCGATGCGACAGGTGGCGCACCACGGGCAGGTCGTGGGCGATGAAGAGATAGCTGAGGGAGAGTTCCTGTTGCAGATCGGCGAGCAGGTTCATCACCTGTGCCTGGATGGAGAGGTCGAGAGCGCTGACCGGCTCGTCGCAGATCACCAGGCGTGGATGGAGCATGAGTGCCCGGGCGATGGCGATCCGCTGGCGCTGACCGCCCGAGAACTGTCCGGGAAAGCGCTGAGCGGTGTCGGCCGGCAGGCCCACGCGTTCCAGCATCGTCGCGATGCGCTCGGTGACGCCTTTGCCGTCGGTCCCGCCGTGCGCCCTGAGCGGCTCGGCCAGGGTCTGTCCGATGGTGCGGGCCGGGTTGAGGGAGGAGTAGGGGTCCTGGAAGACCACCTGTAGCCGGTCGCTCAGAGCGCGCCTGTTTCTGGGCGAGGCGCGCGTGATGTCGTGTCCCTCGAACTTGATGCGCCCCGAGTGGACCGCGCTGAGTCCAAGGACGGCGCGGCCGAGTGTGGATTTACCCGAGCCGGACTCCCCCACGAGGCCGACGGTCTCGCCTTCGGCGATGGCCAGTGAGACACCGTCCACGGCACGGAACGGTGGGGTGCGGCGGCCCTGACGGAACTGGACCACGAGTTGGCTGATGTCCAGGAGGGGCGGCTGGGTCATGAACGGCTGCCTTCCGCGAGGAGCTGCTGGTCGTGGACGCAGCGCGTGAGCCGGTCGAGGGCCGGCGCCGTGAGCAGGACCGGACGCTCGGTGCATGTGTCGTCGGCGAGATGGCAGCGGGCGGCGAAGCGGCAGCCGGTCGGCCAATTGCCGGGGGCCGGGACGGTTCCCGGGATAGTGGGCAGCGGTTCCCCGCGGCGTGCCAGGTGGGGATTGGCTCCCAGCAGACCCGCGGTGTAGGGGTGAAGCGGCCGGCTGAACATCTGCTGCACCTCGGCCTCCTCCACGACCTGACCGGCGTACATGACCACTGAGCGGTGGCACAGGTCCGCGACAACTCCCCAGTCGTGGGTGACGATCAGCACCGCCATGCCGGTCTGCTCCTGCAGCGTGCGCAGCAGAGTGAGGATCTCGGCCTGCACAGTGACGTCGAGTGCGGTTGTGGGCTCATCCGCGATCAGAAGCTCGGGATCGCCCGCGAGAGCCAGGGCGATGGCGACCCGTTGCGCCATGCCGCCGGACAGTTGGTGGGGGTAGCGTTTCGCCACACCGGCGGGATCGGGGATGTTGACCATCTGCAGGAGCTCACTCACCCGTTCCCGAGCCGCGCGGCGATCGCAGTCCTGGTGCCTGCGCACCGCCTCGGCGAGCTGGTCGCCGACCGAGTAGGTCGGATCGAGAGCGACCATCGGCTCCTGTGAGACGTAGGCGATGCCGGTGCCGCGGACATGCTCCAGGGCGCGGGGAGCACCGACGAGGTCGACTCCGTTGAAGAGCACCTGCCCTTCGGTGATCTCGCCACCTCCCGGTACTAGGCCGAGGATGCCCAGCGAGGTGACCGACTTCCCGCACCCCGACTCGCCGACCAGGCCGACGGTCTCCCCGGCACCCACGTGGAAGCTGACGCGTTGCACCACGGGGGTCCCGATGGCGATCGACAGGTCGCGCACCGTCAGCAGCGCTTCCGTGTCGTTGTCGTCGACGGCACGCCGCGCGCGCTCCTTCGCGGCCGCCGCGGCAGAATCGCTGGTCGCCGCAAGGGACTTGGGCCGCCGATCCCGCCGGCGCAGTTTCGGGACGGACCAGTTCTCCGTTGCCGCGTCCCTGATGGCGTCGCCCAGGATGGCCAGTGCCATCACCGTGAGGACGAGCGGGACACCGGTGGGTACGAGCATCCACGGCGCGCGGTCGATGTTCTGGGAGGCATCGGCCACCAGACCTCCCCAGGAGGGGTTGGGTGGTTGGGCGCCCAGGCCCAGGAATCCGAGGCCGGACTGGATGACGACGACGACCGCCGCGAACAGCGAGGACTGGACGATGACCGTGCTGGCCAGCCGGGGCAGGATGTGGCGGCGCATGATCTGCGTACGGCGCAGTCCCGCCACCTGGGCCGCGGCGACGTAGAGCTCTTCACGGATGCCGAGGGTCTGGGATCTCAGCACCCGGGTGAGTCCGGGGCTGCCCAGCACGCCGAACGTGATCATCGCGGCGTGGAGGTTTCCCGGGAAGACCGAGAGCACCACGAGGACGATGATGATGCCGGGGAGAGCGAAGAGCAGATCCGCGCTCCGCGTGACGAGCCAGTCGATCCATCCCCCGAGGAATCCGGCCGCCAGGCCCGAGCTGACCCCGATCAGGAGGTACACGGTCAGGGCCTCCGCCACGGCCAGGAGTGTGGAGCGGCCGCCGAAGAGCAGTCGGCTGAGCAGGTCCCGGCCGAGGTTGTCGGTGCCGAGAGGGTGATGGCCAAAGGGGCCGGCAAGGACATGGCTCAGGTCCTGGTCCAGGGGGCTGTAGGTGCAGACGGCGGAGGCCGCGAGCGTGGCCACGGTGAGCAGGACGAGCCAGCCGAGTGACACCGCGCCTGCGGGACGGCACAGCACGCGGGCCATCAGTCCGGGGCTTCGGGCAGCCTTGCCCGCATCCAGGGCGGGGAAGAGTTTCATGAGGTACGCACCCTCGGGTCGAGTCGGCCGTAGGCCAGATCCACGAGCAGGTTGACCATCACCACGAAGACGGTGATGCAGAGAACGGTTCCCTGGATGACGGGGATGTCGTGCTGGATGGTCGCCTGCTGGGTGAGGCTGCCGAGCCCGGGCATGGCGAAGACGGTCTCCACGAACACGGACGCGGCGAGCAGACTGACCAGCACGACGCCGAGGACGGTGACCACGGGCAGGGCGGCGTTGCGCAGCACGTGCCGGTAGAGGATCGAGCGCCGGGAGAACCCGTTGGCCTCCATCACCCGGATGAAGTCCCGGTTGAAGGTGTCCAGCACCGAGTCGCGTGTCTGTTTGGCGATGATGGACACCGCGCTCAGCGACAGCGACAGGACGGGCAGGACGAGAGAACGCGCCCACGCGGCAGGGTCGTCCGCGAAGGGAACGTAGCCGGTGACGGGGAACCAGCGCAGTTTCACGGCTCCGACGGCAATCAGCACGAGCGCGAACCAGAAGGCCGGCACCGCCAGGCCGACGAGTGACAACCCGTCGACGAGTTTCACCAGGATTCCGCCGCGCCGCGCACTCGTCAGGCCGAGCGCCACTCCGAGGATGCCGGATACCAGGGTCCCTACCGTGATCAGGGACAGGGATACGGGTACCCGGCCGCCGAGCACGTCGGTCACTGCCTCACCGCTGAAGAGTGAGGATCCGAGGTCGCCGTGGAAAACGCGCATCAGCCAGTGCCCGTACTGGACGGGCAAGGCGTCGTCCAGGCCCAACTGGCGCCGAACCGCCTCGTATTGCTCGACGGTCGCGTGTTGCCCGACGATCGTGCGAGCCGGATCCCCCGGCACCAGGGACACCAACACGAAGGTCAGTGCGGAGACCAGAAACAAGAGGGGGATCGACGACAGCAGTCGCCTTGCCACCAGCCGCAGAATTGCCATGCTCACCTCACCGTGAGTTGTGCAACTGATCGGACGTACAGGTCACTTCGGCGCCTGACCGGAGCACGCGAAGTGCTCTCGGGCTCTCGAACTTGGAAGACAGGCCTGGTGGTCGGGGGTCGCAACGATGCGATCCGAACCGGCGGAGAGAGGATGAAGGACCGCCGAACACCGCGGGGGTCAGGGCGGGAGGATGTGGCCGTGAGAGCGAGACACATGGAGCCGGCCCACAAGGCGGAGCCACGGCGGGGTTCGCACAACTCCCCGGCACGGTGGCTGGTTCCACCGCCGGGAAGGCACGGCACCTGAGCCGAACGCTATAGCGAACTTCTTCCGATCGCCAGATATTCACTATAAACATTGAGTAACACGCCCGCGGTCACCTTCCCCCTTGCCCGATCACAGCTCCGCATGGACACTGCTTACACGTGTTAACAGCGAGTCGTCCAGGGGGCGGAATGAAGTTGTACGTGCAGGAGCAGGGCGACGGCGACCGTACGGCCGTGCTGATCCACGGGGGCATGGCCGATCACGGCACATGGCACGCCGTCACGTCACACCTGGTGCGTCAGGGTTATCGGGTGCTGGCCCCCGACCTCCGCGGCCATGGCCGCAGCGCGCGCGGCGCCTACCGTCCGGCGGCGCTTGCCGAGGACCTCACGGAAAGCCTGCCGACCGGTGCGGACATCGCCATCGGGCACTCTCTCGGCGGACTCGCTCTGGCTCTTGCCGTCGGGCAGCTGGCACCGCGGCGCGTTGTCTACTCGGATCCGGGGTTCGGCCTGAACGGCATGGACAACAGCGTCCCGAAGGGCCTGCGCGCGATGGTGGACCAGGCGAGCCGGGAGAGCATCCAGCGGGCGAATCCCCGATGGTCAAAAGCGGATGTCAAGGCGGAACTCGCCGGCTTCGCGCTCTTCGACCGCGCTTTCCTGACCCACATCGAATCGTTCGACGGCGACTACCTGCCGGCGCCGCCGGCCGTGCCCTCCCTCGTGCAGCTGGCCGATCCCAGCCTGACCATCGACGCCGCGACCGCCGAGCTGCTGCGAAGCCGCGGGTTCGAGATCACCGTTGTGGCCGGGGCGGGACACTGCATTCACCGCGACGACTTCCAGGGTTTCATCGAGTCGCTGAGGGGCTGGATCTGATCACACAAGTTACACGTTTTAGCAGCCGGATCGTGGTGTCACCGGCCCGGTCCGGGCGCGCTACGGACACCGCCGTGCGCGGCGATCGCCTCAGAAACCCGTCACTTTCCGTACATGCTCCAGGCTCGGCGCGGCCAGGACGCCGTGCAGGTGCTGGAAGACCCGCCGGGCAGCCACCGCGTTCCAGTCGTCGGGGAGCAGTTCAGCGGGAAGACCGGGGTCGAGATAAGGCAGACGCCGCCACTGCGTGAGCATGGGGACGTAGTGGCGGAACGCCTCTCCGGCATCGATGTCCTTCTGCTCCTCCATGGACCGCAGGACCGGGCTGTAGGCGTCGGTGAAGGCCGCGTACTGGTCCTCGATCGCCGGAAAGTCCCACCACGCGCTCACCGTGGTGCGCAGATCGCTGAAGGCGGCGTACTGGGAGGTGAACAGGTGGACGTAGTCGCTGAGTTCGAGTCGCTCCAGCATGGTGCGGGCGGGTTCCAACAGCCGAGCCGGCGCCAGCCAGATCCCCGGCCCCATGTTTCCGAAACCGAGCCAGGTCAGCCGCGTACGCAGCTGGTAGCGGTAGGTGCGCTCCGACTCCGGTACGGAGAACACCGCCATGACCCAGCCGTCCTCCAGCGCGGCGGGCGCCAGGCTTTCGAAGATGCGGCGGTCGCCCTCGTCGAAGACGGGATGCATGCCGGGGCTGAGGCGGTACCCCGTGCCTGAGCGGCGCTCGGGGACGAGGACGCCTCGCTTCTTCAGCCGGGAGATTGCGGAGCGCACCGCCTGACTGTCCACACCGAGGTCCCCCATCAGCACGATCAGATCGGCGATGGAGATCCACCCGCCGAGCCGCCGGACGAATGCTCCGTAGACCGTGTTGATGAGGGAGCTTGGCCGAATGGAGCTGTCCACGTGATCGCCTTCCGTCGTGTGCGGTGGCGATCCTATCGACCGGTACGGCCCCCTTCCCGTGTCGGGTGGTTCCGCTGCCCGGGTCATTCCCCGCTGGTGGAGCCACCGGACTTGAGTGGCGCCTGCGCATAGGCTCCGGACAGCAGATGCCCCGCACCGGGAGCCACTGCCGGAAGTCCGAGCGCCCGCAGCATCTGGTGGGCGGTGCAGATCGCCGCGGAGACCACGGGCTTGCCCAGCAGTTGCTCGGCCTCCTCGACGGCTCCCAGGGACGGCATCTGGACACACGCCGACAGCACGACGGCGTCGGCGTCCGCGTGGTCGAGCGCGCGGGCGAGGCCGGGCAGCCTCGCCGGATCGTGGGCGGCCACGTCGAGGTTGTTGGGGATCTCCAGCGCCTCGTAGTCCAGGACTTCGATGCTTTCGTGGGTGAGGTAGTCCACGACCGTCTGCGTCAGGGGACGCATATAGGGCGCGAGCAGGGCGATCTTCCTGGCGCCGAGGGTATGCAGACCGTGGACGAGCGCCCCGGCACTGGTGACGACCGGCGCCGGGGCTCCGTTCTCGACCGTACGGCCGTACAGGCGTTCCTCGGACGTGCGGTGGTACCCCAGGCCCATGCTCATGATGGCGACCAGACAGGCGTAGCCGAGGACGTCGACATGGGCGTCGGACAGTTCCAGGGCGCACCGGTCGGAGTCCGCGTCCATGGCTTTGAGCTGCTCGGGCGTGACGTGCGTCATGCGCATCCGGCTGGAGTGGAAGGTGAAGCGTTCCGGCGCGATGGTCTCCCGGGCGCGCAGGATGGCCGGCACCTCGGTTTCCATGGTGACGTTGGAGCTCGGAACGATCTGGCCGATCCGATACGTACGTGAGGCCAAGGGGAATCTCCTGAGGGACGTGACAGGGGTGGCGCGCGTCAGCGCGCGTCGACGACGGGGTTGCTGAGCGTGCCGATGCCCTCGACGGTGGCCTCGACCGTGTCACCGGGCACGAGGAACTGCGGCGGGACCATGCCGGCGCCGACCCCGGAGGGGGAACCGGTGGCGATCACGTCGCCGGGCTCCAGCGTGACGCCGGAGGTGATGTCGGCGATGAGCCGGGCGATCGGGAAGAGCATGTGGCGGGTGTTCGACTTCTGCTTGGTGACGCCGTTGACCCGGAGTTCGAGGTCGAGCGACATGGGGTCGGCGATCTCGTCGGCGGTGACGACGGCGGGGCCGAAGGGCGCGTAGGAGTCCTGCCCCTTGGAGAAGAACCACTGTCCAGAGCGGCGCTGGTCACGGGCGCTGATGTCGTTGACGATGCTGTAGCCGAAGACGTACGAGAAGGCGTCGTCCTCGCTGACCCGGAAGGCGGTGCGGCCGATCACGACGGCCAGCTCGCACTCCCAGTCCAGCTGGTCGGTGAGATCGGCGTTGTGCAGGATCGGCCGGCCGGGACCGGTCACGGCGGTGGACGGCTTGCTGAACAGGACCGGCCTCGTCGGCAGTTCCGTGTCGGTGTCGAGACTGCGGTTGGACTCCTCGACGTGCTCCACGTAGTTCAGGCCGACACCAATGATCTTGCCGGGGCGCAGCGGAGCGCACAGCGCCACCTCGTCCAGCCGATGGCGGACATCGGCAGGCCAGGCGACCGGATCGGTGGCGAGCAGACGCCGCGCGGTCTCGTTGGCGCTGTCGCCGGCCCGGACCAGGGACAGCAGGTCCTTCGGCAGTTCCTCGTCGTGAAAGGCGGCCAGGGCGGACAGGTTGATGACGCTCTCGTCGATCTGGGCGCCGAGCCGCGCGGGACCGTCGTCGAGGCTGTAGGTGATCAAGCGCATGGGAACTCCTTGGGCGATGGGTACGGATGGCGGGCGGGAGAGGCGGTGGCGAAGGTCAGGTCTCTTCGCCACCGCCCCGTAACCGGGGACGGCGCGGGGCGACCATGGCCGTCCTCGGTCGCGCCGCTGTCTCACCGCCGGTGTCAGGGCCGGTGGTGGTGACGTGGACGCGGTCTACGCGGTGGGCTGGTGCCCTCCGTTGTCGGGGTAGGCCTCTTCCCGGTGGAAGCCGAGCGAGCGCATGACGGGGAAGTCGTTGAACGAGAAGAGGCAGGCGTCGTCGCTCTGGTCGAGGTTGCTGTGCTCGTGCCATGCCCAGGAGGGGACGCAGAAGATGTCGCCCTCCTTCCAGGCGAACCGCTTCCCGGCGATCACCGACTCGCCGCGGCCCTTGGCGACGGTGTAGATCACCGAACCGGTGTGCCGGTGGGCCTTGGTGGCCTGGCCGGGACGCAGCAGCTGCAGGTGCGCGCCCATGGTGGGCATGACCGAGCCGCCGGTGACCGGGTTGGTGTACTCAGCGATCACACCGTCGTAGGGGGAGCCGTCGGAAGCCTGGGCCAGATGGCGCAGGGCCTCGTAGGTCGGCTCCCACGGGTAGGCGAGCAACGGGGAGTAGGGGCGAGTCCACTTCTCCACGCCGTACGGCAGGAGGTTGGCGCCGTAGGTGAGCACGGAGGAGTTGATCACCTTTCCGGGCTGCTGGTAGAGCTCCGGGTGGACTTCGTAGAAGCCGGCGTCCAGGGCGTTGACGAGGGGGATGTCGAGGCCGTCCTGCCAGATGACCGGACCGTCGTCGGACTCGTTGCCGTGCTCGTGCCAGGTGCCGTTGGGGGTGATGGCGAAGTCGCGCGGCCCGACCCTGAGCTTCTGTCCGTCGACGATGGTCCAGGCGCCGGTGCCCTCGTGCACGAAGCGCAGCGCGGCTGCCTGGTGGCGGTGGGCGGTCATCGCCTCTCCGGGGCCCATGATCTGCAGGCCGGTGTAGAGCAGTCCGACGGCGGCGCTGACGTCCTTGCGGCCCGGGTTGACGAGCATGACCACCCGCCGGCCGGCATCGTCGGCCTTGACCAGGTCGAGTGCCTTGTGCACCAGGGGGCGCAGCTCCTCGTACCGCCACAGGACGGGTACGGACTTGGGCTGCGGGTACCAGGGTTCGATGTCGTTGGCGACGGTCCACAGGGCGCCGGCGTCCAGTTCGGCGAGTTCACCGTAGTAGGCGGTGAGTTCGGGGGTGTCGGACACCCGGGCCCGCCCCAGTTGGTTGTCGTCGTATGCGGTGGTCATGCGTCGGTCTCCTTCGTGGTGTCGGTGCCGTCGGTCGGCGGCGGGAAGTGATGGGCCGCGGGCTCCCTCATGAGGTCGGCGGTGAAGGTCACCGGGCTGCGGGGGGTGTTGTCCACATGGAGCTGGAAGACGTCGAAGCGGTTGTAGTGGCCGACGATGTCGTGCATCTGCTTGGGCTGGATGCACTTGGTCAGGTCGATCTCGGCGTAGACGATGCCTTCGTCGTCGACGAGGGGTTCGGTCACGGGCCTGCCGTCAGGTCCGAAGACGCCCGACAGCGCGCTGCGGGGGCGGGCGAGCATGCGCCGTACCTCTTCGTCGTCACCGGCGACGGTGTCGACGATCTCCGGTGAGATCGTCGAGCAGGCGACGACGGAGAAGACCTTGCCCTCGAAGCTGTGCGCGGCGGTGCGTACGGCGATGGCGTCCGCCATGTCGTAGTCCTCGGGCGCCACCGGCAGCGCGATGTAGCCGGCGGCATGGACCAGTTCGCCCTGCGCCAGGAGCGTGAAGCGGGCGAGGGTGTTGGTGTTCTCACCGCAGGCCAGAACACCGAGAGGCCCGATCGGGGTGTCGTGGACGCGCAGCGAGCTGCCGTCGCCGCCGGTCCAGGTGAGCTTCTCCGCCCAGGTGGGCACCAACTTGCGGTGCACCCCGAGCAGTTGCCCGTCGGCCCCGATGGTGAGCAACGTGTTGTAGAGGACGCCCAGGCTGTGCGGGCCGCGCTCGTTGACGCCGATCACGACGACGACGTTGTGCCGGCGGGCCGCCGCGCACAGCGTGTCCACGTGGGGGCCCGGTACGTCGATGGACGCGCGGTAGAGGCGTTCGAACCAAGGGGAGCCCTGGACCGGGTTCATCGTCCAGTTCCAGTACGGGTAGCCCGGGACGAACGCCTCGGGCAGGACGACGAGCGAGGCGCCGTTGCGCGCGGCCTCCTCGATGAGCGCGACGGCCTTGTCGACGGTCGCGGCCGGGTCGAGGTAGACGGGGGCGGCCTGGACGGCGGCGGCGGTGAAGCGGGGAAGGTTGTCCACGGGTTCCTCCTGGGTCCGGGGGTGCCCTGGGCGGGTCAACTGACGGCCACCGCAGCGACGGTGACCTGTGTGTGCGGCAGCCAACGCTGGTGCACGGGCACGGGGGCCTCCCGCAACAGCTGCAGGCGCGGCGGGACACGGTCGGTGCGGGCGCCGGGGGGCCTGCGGCTGCCCGCCTTCCACGACGTCGGCCACGGTGCGGCGGGCCCCGCGTATTCCTGCGCCGCGGCGGCGTGCAGGGTCCACAGCGGATCGTGGAGCTGGGCTCGGCCGACGGCGCACAGATCGGCACGACCGGCCAGGATGATGGAGTTCACGTCGTCGTAGGTGGAGATCGCGCCGACGGCGATGGTGGGAATGCCGGTGGCATTGCGGATCAGGTCCGCGTACGGCGTCTGGAAACTGCGGCCGTAGCGGGGCTTTTCATGGGCGACGACCTCGCCGGTGGACACGTCGATGGCATCGGCCCCGGCCTGGGACAGAGCTCGGGCGATCTCGACCGCGTCGGCCTCCGTGGTGCCCCCGTCGGCCCAGTCCGTTGCGGAGACACGGACGATCAGCCCCTTGCCCGCCGGCCATATGGCGCGTACGGCCTCCAGGACCTGCACCGGGAAGCGCAGGCGGTTGGCGAGGCTGCCGCCGTAGGCGTCGGTGCGGGTGTTCGTCAGGGGTGACAGGAAGCCGGACAACAGGTGTCCGTGCCCGAACTGGAGCTCAAGGACGTCGAATCCGGCCCGGTCGGCGCGGCGCGCGGCGGCGACGAAGTCCCCGGTGACGTCCTCCATGTCCTGACGCGTGGCTTCCCGGGGCGTGCTGCTGCCGCTGTCCCAGGGAAGGGCCGAGGCCGCGAGGAGCGGCCATCCGCGGTCACCGAGCGGGATGCCGCGGCCGTCGGCGCGGGGCACACTGGTCGCCGCCCGCCGGCCGGCGTGGGTGAGCTGAATGCCCAGGCAGGCACCCGACTGCCGGTGGACGAAGTCGGTGATCTTCCGCCAGGCGGCCTCCTGTTCGTCGGTGTACAGACCGGGGCAGCCTGGTGTGGCGCGGCCTTCCGGACTCACCGCCGTCATGCCCGCGATGACGAGCCCGGCCCCGCCGAGGGCCTGGGTGCTCAGGTGAACGAGGTCGAAGTCCCCCGGCAACCCGTCACCTGCCGAGTACAGGGCGGTCGGGGGCGCCACGACACGGTTACGCAGATGCAGGCCACCGAGCTGGAACGGCCGGAACACGGGCGGCACGGCGGCGGTGGAGGCCGCGGCGGGGCTGAGCGGCGACGGCGTCGACGCGTGCCATGCCTCCTCCACCGCGTCCGTGAACTCCTTGTCCCGCACACGCAGGTTGTCGTGAGTGACGCGTCGGCTGCGGGTCAGAAGGTTGAAGGCGAACTGGTGCGGCTCCTGCCCCGTGTAGCGCCCCACGCTCTCGAACCACTCGAGGCTGGCCTGGGCGGCACGCTGGGTGGACTCGACCACCGGCTTGCGCTCCGCCTCGTACGCGGCCAGCGCCGTCGTGAGGTCGGGCTGTTCATGGAGGCAGGCCGCGAGCGCGAGGGCGTCCTCCATCGCGAGCTTGGTGCCCGAGCCTATGGAGAAGTGCGCGGTGTGGGCCGCGTCGCCGAGCAGGACGGTGTTGCCGTGCCGCCAGGTCTTGTTGCGGACGGTGGAGAAGCGGATCCACTTGGAGTTGTTGGGTATCAGGCGGTGTCCGTCGAGGTGGTCGGCGAGGATCTCCTGGCACAGCCGGATGCTGTCCTCGTCGCTGGTCCCCGGCGGGTGGTCGCGGGCCGCGAACTCGGCGAAGCCGGCCCGTCGCCAGGAGTCCTCGTCGATCTCCACGATGAACGTGCTGCGGGTGGCGTCGAAGGGGTAGGCGTGGACCTGTACGGTGCCGAAGTCGCGCTCTTCGACGATGAATGTGAACGCCTCGAAGACCTTGTCCGTGGCGAGCCACATGTAGCGGCAGTGCCGTTCGTCGAGGACCGGCTGGAAGGTGTCGGCGTAGGCGGCGCGGGCCGCCGACCGTACCCCGTCGCCGGCGACCACCAGGTCGTACCCGGTGGCGAGTTCGGCCATCGGGGGCGCCGGGGTGCGGTAGCGCACGTCCACGTTCAGGTCGGCGCACCGCTCCTGCAGGATGGTCAGCAGCCGCTTGCGCCCGAGCGCCGCGAAGCCGTGTCCCCCCGAAGTGAGCACCTGGCCCTTGTAGCGGATGTCGATGTCGCTCCAGCGGGCGAACTCTGCCGACATCGCCGCGAAGGTCTCGGGGTCGGCCTGCGCGATGCCGTCGAGGGTCTCGTCGGAGAACACGACTCCGAACCCGAAGGTGTCGTCGGCCGCGTTGCGCTCCCAGACCGTGACCTCCCAGTGCGGGGAGAGCTGCTTGGCCAGGGCTGCGAAGTACAGCCCTCCCGGCCCTCCCCCGATGACTGCTACGCGCACGGCGTCCTCCCTACGGTTCCACCAGCAAAATATGCTGCGATTTCTGCGATCGTCAAGAAAACTATATACATGATGTTCAGAGGAGGCGTTCCGGCGCCTGGGGGCCCGCCTTGGTCAGCGCCTCGCGCACGTCGTCGGGCCAGGGGGTGGCCCCGGCCGCGCGGGCGGCCGAGTGCGCGATCGACATGCGCCCCGTGGCCGCTACCTCGCCGTCCTCCGCCTGGACGGTGAAGGCGTAGTGCAGGGAGGCCGTACCGACCTTCGTGACCCTCAACTCGACGCGGACGAGCTGGCCGAACCAAAGCCGTGCACGGTAGTCCGCCTCGAAGTGCACCCGCGGCGTGCTACCGAAGAGGTGGGCCAGACCCAGCCGGGTCAGTAGTACGGCCTCGGCCGCCTCCACCCAGCGCACGACCGTCGAGTGGTGGTAGTGACCGGCCGCATCGGTGTCCGGCCACTCGACGCGGCGCTCGATGACGACGCTGGGCAGCTGGGGCTCACAGGCTTCGAGGCCTCCGGCGGAACAGCCGTCGCCTCGGGGCGACTTCGGCGGTGGGCTGGAGGTGTCCATGAGGGTGCCTTTCGACAAGCCGGCCACGGCCGGCATGGAGGTAGGACGGCCGCGCCGTCCACGGAAGAGGCGGCGCCCAGCGGGGCGCCCGCATCAACTGGGCGCGCCCAGGGCGTACTTACGCAGCTCGGCGCGCTGCAGCTTGCCGTTGCTCGTGCGCGGCAGGTCGGCGACGAACTCGATGGCGCGGGGGTACTTGTAGGGCGCGATGGTCCGCTTGACGTGGTCCTGGAGCTCCTTGACGGTGACCTCGTCGCCAGGGGCGTGCGGCGCGAGCACCACATACGCCTTCACGATCATCCCGCGACGTTCGTCCGGGGCTCCGACGACACCGCAGTCCTGGACATAGGGATGGGCGACCAGGGCCTTCTCGACCTCGGGGCCGGCGATGTTGTAACCGGAGGAGACGATCATGTCGTCGCTGCGGGCCACGTACCAGAAGTAGCCCTCCGCGTCCCTGATATAGGTGTCGCCGGTGATGTTCCAGCCGTTCCGGACGTACGTCGTCTGACGGGGGTCGTCCAGGTACCGGCATCCGGTGGGGCCGGTCACCGCGAGCAGTCCGGGCTCACCGTCCGGGACGGGCATGCCGGCTTCGTCGACGACTTTGGCCCTGTATCCGGGAACGGGTCTGCCCGTGGAGCCAGGGCGTATGTCGTCGTCCGCGGCGGAGATGAACACGTGGAGCATCTCCGTAGCGCCGATACCGTCGATGATCCGCAGACCGGTGGCGGCACGGAAGTCCTCCCAGACCTGCGCCGGCAGGGCCTCGCCGGCGGACACGCAACGCCGGAGGTTCGCCAGACGGTCGGCCTTCCCGGCCCTCATGATCGCCCGGTACGCGGTGGGAGCGGTGAACAGCACCGTCACCCCGTGCTCGGCGACGTGTTCCGCCAACTGGTCCGGCGTCGCCTGTTCCAGCAGCAGCGAGGCCGCACCGACATGCAGCGGGAAGACGACCAGGCCCCCGAGTCCGAAGGTGAAGGCGAGCGGCGGCGTTCCCGTGAACACGTCGTCCGGTTGGGGTTTGACGATGTGACGGGAGAACGTGTCGGCGTTGGCCAGCACATCACGGTGGAAGTGCAGTGTGGCCTTCGGGGTCCCGGTGGTCCCGGACGTGAAGCCGATCAGCGCCACATCGTCCGCCGCCGTGTCGACATCGCGGAACGTCGCCTCTTTGGTCGCACAGCGGGCGACAAGGTCGCCGGCGCCGATGCCACCGTAGGCGATGACCTGCATCCCCGGCGCGTCGGCGGCCTGCAGCTCCGCCAGGTAACGGTGATCGCATACGGCGACGACCGGGAGGCTGATCTCGTGCAGTTGCGCCAGTTCCGCCGCACGCAGCAACGGCATCGTGGTGACAGCGACGCATCCCGCCTTCAGGACGCCGAACCACGCGGCGACGAGCCAGGGGTTGTTGGGGCCGCGCAGCAGAACACGGTTTCCGGGCCGGACGCCGAAGTCCTCGGTCAGGACACGGGCCACCTCATTGGCCCGGCGCAGCAGGTCACCGTAGGTCCAGCGCTCGGTGGGCGTCAGCAGACACGGCCGGTCTGCGCCCCAGCGCTCGACGGCGTCGTCCAGCAGCCGTCCGGCGCAGTTGAGTCGCTCGGCGTACTTCAACTCTGCGAGGTCGAAGTGGAGTTCGGGCCAGAGGTCGGATGGCGGGAGGCGATCGCGGCAGAACGTGTCCACATGGGCAGACGGAGAGAGCTCCATGGGGTGCACCTCATCTCGGGGCAGCAGGGAGAGTGCAGCAAGTATCCTGCTTTTCTTACGACAGTCAATGTTTCGCTATACGACTTTCCCTGACGCCGCAGCCGAGGGCGCAACCCGGACACCCCAACTCCCTTGAACCGCAGACCAGAAGCGGCCACACGCCACCGCGTCCAACAGCCCCGCGCCAACAGGGAGAGGACCGAGAGTGGTCAGCGGGGCGCCGGAACGCGGACCCGGACGACCTTTCCCGAGCCGCACGGGAAGACGTTCACCACGCCGGACGCATCCGCGACCAGGAGGTCGACGATGAACAGGCCACGGCCACCCTCCGCCTCGACATCGACCTCCGAGCCGACTCCCGGCAGAGCCGGATCGCCGTCCCCGACGTCCAGCTGTATCCAGTCACGCCCGAACGTGATCGCAGCGCACAGCCAGTCCGTGACCGCGTGGCGCACCACGTTGGACACCAGCTCCGTGACCGCCAGGAGCAGCATGTCCTCCAGATCCGCCGGAACACCCCGGCACCGGAGGGCCACCCGGACGCCGGCCCGAGCACGAGGAGCGCAAGCGAGGGTCGGCCGCATGACCCACTGACGGGAGGCGTGACCGCGCAGCCCGCAGACAGTAGGCCGCATCCAGGCGCGAGGAGGCAGCGAAGGGCGAACGAGGGTGGCGAACGGAGAGGGCATTGCGGACTCCGGACGGGAGGGTGGCGTACACACTCGTGTAACCACCTGCTGTCATCGCAGGCGTTTTTGGGGAAACCTGGCTTCCCTCAGATAGTTACACGTGTAACATCGTGCCTCTCGGCGGCCCTGCGCGCAATACATTTCGGACATTTCTTTCAGGTCGGTGTCGAGGCCCTCCGCGGAGGGACCGCTGTCGACAGACCTCAGGCACAACTGGCCGCCGAGACCTCACCGCTTGCCCGCCTACCCCGGAAAAGAGGCAGACATGACGAAATCACCGCCCGCCCAGATGGACCTCGGGTGGCCTCCACCGCCCTTCCTGGCTCCCTCTCCGGCACAGATCGGCCCGGAGGGTGTCCGCCGCTTCGACGGCCTCACGTATGCGACGAGCCCGGGGTACCGCCCGCGCGTGCTCGACGTACACGTCCCGGCGAGCGAGGAGCCGGTAGCGGCGGTGGTATGGATCCACGGTGGCGGATGGCTGGAGGGCGACCGGCGCTATCCACCGCCCACCGTCCCCGTCGAGCTGCTGCACGGTTTCGTGCTGCGGGCCGGTCTCGCCCTCGTCTCCATCGACTACCGGCACAGCCTGGAGGCCCCGTTCCCGGCACAGCTGCACGACGTCAAGGCCGCCATCCGCTACGTGCGCCGTTTCGCGAGCACGCTCGGGATCGACGGCGACCGCATCGGCGTATGGGGTGAGTCCGCGGGAGGACACCTGGCCGCACTCGCCGGGCTCGTCGGCCCGGCCGGCAGCCGAGGCGCCGACCTCGAAGGCGGCGAAGGCACCACCGAAGAGAGCAGCTCGGTCCATGCCGTCGTCGACTGGTACGGCGTCTCGGAGTTGATTTCCCTCCTGTCGCACACCCTGCCGGCCGTCCCTGGGCTCGACTACCCCAACCCGTTCACGGCACTACTGGGCGGCGCCACCGGGGAGGAGCTCGCGGCGCGGGCCGCGGTCGCGAGCCCGGTCACCCACGTGACGGCCGGCTCGCCGCCTCCGCCGTTCCTCCTGATCCACGGGACGAACGACGGACTGGTGCCGTACAGCCAGAGCGTGACTCTCGCCGCGGCGCTGGAGGAGATCGGGGCGGACGTGACACTGCATCCCGTCCCGGACGCGGATCACATCTTCCTGGGCGCGGCGGACGTCACGCCCATCGTGGCTCAGAGCGTCGACTTCCTCGTGCGTCATCTGAAGTCCACCGAGGCAGCTGCCCGCTGACCTCGGCTCGCGCGCTCAGGCGTACGGAGCGCCGCGCGTGTACGGCCCCGCGTCGATGCCGTGGCCATCAGTTTCGTTCCCCACCTCGGCCGGGTCCGTACACCGCGGCCGCGAGAGGTTTTCATGACTCGCGCCTTTTCCGCCACAGACACCGCGACAGCCCACAGCCGTCCGGATCCCACTGCCCCGAGCCCTGCGGTGTTCCCGTCGGGGCTTGCCTGCACGGCTCTCGCGGCGGCGCTCGGCTTGGCTTTCCATGTCCCGTCCGCGCGGTCGGTGATCGAGGTGGCCGACCGTCATTGGCTCACCTGGATGGGCGGCCCCCACGACGGTGCGTACGCGGCGTCGGCGAATGTGCTCGACTGGTTCGGCGGCCCGCTCGGAGCCGTCGTGCCCCTTGGCCTTCTCCTTCTACTCATGTGGCAGCGACGATGGTGGTCGACGGCTTATCTGGCCTCGGCCTATGTGTTGGGGAACATGGTCGTCGTCCAGGTCCTCAAGCACCTGGTCGACCGGTCGCGGCCCGCGCACCCGCTGGTCCGGGTGGACCACGGCTCGTTCCCGTCCGGGCATTCCGCCGGCACCGCGCTGCTCGTGGTGGTGGTCGGCGCCGTCCTGGTACCGGCCGCGCGCCGGCGCTCCTGGTGGCTGATCGGCAGCGCGTTCACTCTGGCCATGATGTGGAGCCGCACGTGGCTCCATGCCCATTGGCTCAGTGACACCGTGGCCGGTGCGTCGATCGGGGCGGGCGCCGCGCTCCTCCTCTGGTGTGCATTCGCCCCGCTGCTGGCCCGGGACCACGTGTCACGACGACTGCCGGGGAACCAGGACGGCGTCCGTCGGCGGCACTTCGGGTACGTCGGTTCCCTTGAGCAGCGCGTCGATGGTGTCCGCAACCAGAGCGGGTGACGGCAGTTCCAGGCGCACGGTGGTGAGCGGCGGGCGCTGCAGGGCGGAGGGCACGAGGTCGTCGGCGCCCATCACCGCCACCTCGTCGGGTACGGCGATGCCCTGGTCCTGGAAGGCGTGCAGCAGCAGGGTGGCGTACTCGTCGTTGTAGGCGAACACCGCATCGAGGCCCTGGCTCGGCCACGCCTGGGCCACCTCGGTGGCGGACTGCCGGGTGTAGCTCATCGGCACAGCGGTGACCGTCGCCGTACTCCGCGAGGCGACGGTCTGGGCGCCGGCCAGGCGAGGCTGGGCGAAGGCGTCAAGGCCGCGTTCGCGCGGCAGGATCACGCCGATCCGCTTTCGCCCCCGCGAGACGAGGTGTTCCGCCGCCACCTCGCCGATCCTGGCGTGGTCGAAGGTGAACGTGTGGACCCCCGCGGTGGGCCGGGAGGCGAAGGCGACCAAGGCAGGCACACCGGCACGCCGGAGCACGTCCACGGCACGGCCGGTCAGACGGTCTCCGTCCAGCGCCAGAACCGCGGCCGGCCGCAGCTCGGCCCAGGCACGAGCTCCGACGGCCGCATCGGCGTACCGGCCCGCGTGCAGAACCGCGATGTAGCCATGGCGCTCGAGTTCGCTGTGCAGGTCGTCGAGCCAGCTGCTGACCAGTCCGCCGACCGCCGCGACGGACGCGGGGATCAGCACCAGATTGCTGCGGCCGGCCCGGAGTGACCGGGCCGCCGCGTGCGGGACGTACCCCAGCTGCTGTGCCGCGGCGAGCACCCGCGCCCGCGTCGCGTCGCTCACGCGGTGCGCCTGGGTGTTGTTGAGGACGAACGAGACCGTGGCCCGCGACACCCCGGCCAGTCGGGCTACGTCCGCGCTCGTGATCGGCGCCGACGTGTTCGACTCCTGGGCCATCGGGTGCCTCACCTGGTCTGATTGCGTGTCGAGCTTGGTCATCAGGTTACACGCGTTAAGGCGGACTGGCCGACTCGACAACCACACCGCCCCAACCGGGATATGCCGTCTTATTGACCGCCGCGATATTCACTCGATAATTTGGGCACGGAGCATCACTCCGGGTTGAGGCGAGGTCGTTGGTCCGCCAAGCCCGCCTGCCACGGCTCCCGGAGTTGGACACCATGCGCCTCCCTTGTGCGCACGTTTCACGCCTCGAAAATGACCTTCCTCCCTCGCACAGAGAGGTCGGAGAAGCGATCCGATGAATCCAGCCGGCGAGAGCGGTGCCTCTTCCCACCCCCGTTGTCCGGCGAACCGTCGTCAGGTCTTCGGCGGCTTGCCTCCAGAGAACTCACGTCTGCCGTACGAGGAGTTGCGCCGTCGCTGGGGATCCGTCGCCCCGGTCGAGATCCTGCCGAGCGTCACCGCATGGCTCGTCCTGGACCACCAGGCGGCCTTGGAGGTGATCTGGAACGAGCGCCTTTTCTCCAGCGACGCGCGGCGTTGGAACGCCGGCATCGACCCAGGATGGGCGGCCGACGCACCGCAGTTGGTGATGCTCGGCCCGCGTCCGTCGGTGTCCCGCCTCGACGCTCAGGAACACAGGCGGCAACGTCATGCCTTGACCGGCGTCCTGGATCAGATCGATCTGCCGCGCCTGCGCCGCCTGGTCCAGCAGCAGGCCGACCACCTCGTCGACCGCTGGGCACCGCGCGCGACGGCGGACCTGGTCGCCGAGTACAGCCGCCCCCTGACGTGGACCGTCTTCGCCCACCTGTTCGGCTTCTCCCCGCAATCGATCCCCGCGTTGGAGGCGCTGGTCGACGCCGTCACCGGCACCGCAGACGACGCCGCCTACGCGGATGCCGAGTTGCTGGAAGCGATGTGTCGGCTCGTGAACGCCAGAGTCGCCACGCCTGGCCCGGACCTCGCGTCCTGGTTGATTCACGCGACCCCGCTGACGGACACGGAGATCGCGCACAACCTGGTGCAGCTTCTCCTCTTCGGGGCCACCAGCACCGTCAACTGGGTCGGCAACGCCCTGCGGCTGCTCCTGTCCGACAGCCTTGTGAGTTCTTCCGTGGCGACCGGCCGCCTCACCCCGTCGGACGTCCTCGACCGGACGCTCATGGACGACCCGCCCGTCCCCAACATCGCCGGTCGGTGGGCCACGGAAGACATCATGTTCGCGGGGCACGCGGTCCGCGCGGGCGACCTGCTCATCCCATGCCTGGCGGCCGCGAACAACGACCCCGCCATCCTCGGCGGCCGCGCCGTCCACACGAGTGGCCGCGCACACCTGGCGTGGGGGACGGGAGCGCACGGGTGCCCCGCCAAGGACATGGCCCGGCTGATCGCCGAGACAGCGGTGGACGTGGCACTGCGCCGACTCGGGGAGCCACGGCTGGACACCCCCGGCTCCGCCACGGTCTCGAGGCAGTCCTTGTGGTGCAGCGGACCGGCCGAGCTACCGGTCGCGTTCACCCCGGTACATCCCGAACACCGCACCGAGGCGCCGCCCGAGCTACCGGACGTACTGCCGGTTCCGGAGAGAACGCGCACTGGAGACGCGGAGGAGGGAGAGACCACACAGCGGTGGGGCTGGTGGAATTCCATGACCGGGTGGTAGCGGCAAGGTCTCGCCCTGGCGCTGCGTGTGACTGCGGACATGCAGCTCGCCCATACCCACCACGTCGTCCCCCCAGCGCGCTACGTGGGCAAACCTCTGCTGGGGTGTGGTCGACCAAGCCTCGACCGCGGCCTTCACGAAAGCGCGTTTCTGGTCGTCAGTGTTCGGTCCCCAGGGCTGGAAACGACAAGCCTCAGGGAGGCAGGCCCACGTGTGAACGGCCTGCGAGTCATCAAGAGCGATCTTGTCCAAGGTCACCGAGTGGTGACTCATGGGCTGATCTTGCCAACTGGAGTCAGACAGGGCTACGGGTTGGAGAACACGCCCCCAGCAACTGACTCCACATCAACGCGCGAAGAGCCGCCGACAACTCGGCGGCACTTCGCTCGCGACGCCTCGCAGCGCCTTCCTTGGTTGCGCTGACCTTGGTTGCGATCACGATGCGGTTCCGAGAGCGCGGATCCGGATGATCGCTGCGCGGAAGTGGAGGGGGCGAGGCGACTTTCGGGTGTCGTGACTGGTTTGGTGGGCATCTCGGCCGGAGTTGGTCTCGAGGCTCGACATGTTGATCATTTAGAGCGGGCTCCAGGATGCCGGCGACGTCCAGGCGCGCCCCACGGAGCATGATCAAGCCGCTCGGCGGCCCCTTCACCCCTACCAACATGCCGATCGACCAGGCCAGATAATCAATCGCCGCCCGCACCATCGTCCTGGGACCGGATGGACTCGTGCTCTGGGGAGCCGTGAGCGACGGCCAGGTTGTGCTCGACCTGTTCGAGTCCCTCCAATAGTGCCTTTTGCCGCGCGGGGGTCATCTGGGCGGTCGTGATCGCTTCGAGTTGCGCCCACAGCTGCTCCACCGAGCGTCGTAGTCCGTTGCCGGCGGCGGTGGTCTCCACCAGCGAGGCGCGCCCGTCGTTCGGGTCGGGCCGGCGGCGGACGAACCCGGCCCGCTCGAGGCGTTGCACGGTGCGGGTCATGGCAGCCGAGTCCGTGTCGAAGACCACGGCGAGGTCCGCCTGCCGCTGGGGCCCGGTATCCCACAGGTGCATCAGGAGCAGTTCGTGGCCGGGGTGGAGTCCGACGGCCCGGAACAACTGCCTTGCCTGGATGACGTGCAGCCGTGTCACCCGGATCAGAGCGTTGCTGATCGGGCCGCTGCCGGCAGCGGTGGCGGAGGGGGCGCCTCCCCGTCGGGGCTGTCGTGAAGTCATGGATCATCCTACTGTGCTGCGGCTTCGGACCAGTTCGCGACGGCCGGCGGGCACCGCTGCGCGGTGAGGGGTCACCGCCGGGTGAGGAGCGCCATGTCGTTCTGGTCGAGGGTGATGTGCGCGGCCTCCATGTTCTGTCGCAGGTGACTGACAGAAGCAGTGCCGGGGATCTGCACGATCGAAGGCGACCGCGCCAGCCCCCAGGCGATGGCCACCTGGAACGGGGTGGCCCCGTGACGTTCCGCGACGTCGAGCAGGTCACCATCGCCCAGTGGGCTGTGGCCACCACCCAGCGCGAAGAACGGCATGAAGGCGATGCCGGCACGCGCGCACTCGTCGACCAGCGCGGCGTCGCCTTGCTCCAGGACGCCGAAGCGGTTCTGAACGGCGGCGACCGGCGCGATCGAACGGGCCTCCGCGAGTTGTTCACTGGTGACGTTGCTGACGCCCAGATGCCGAATCAGTCCCTCGTCGCGCAGTTCAGCAAGTACGGCGAAGCGGTCACCGAGCGGGGCGGAGGTGAACACCCGCAGGTAGACGAGGTCGAGGATGTCGAGGCCGAGTTCGGTCAGGTTGCGCTCGACCTCGGTTCGCAGCTGAGCGGGGCCGGCCTCGCCATGCATCTCCCCGCTCGGCAGGCGCATCGGACCGACTTTGGTGGCGATTGACAGGTCGGCGGGGTAGGGGTGGAGCGCCGTGCGCAGGATGTCGTTGGCGCGGTTGTCACCGGTGAAGTAGAAGGCCGCGGTGTCGATGTGGCACGCGCCGAGTTCGACGGCGAGACGTGCGACTGCCACCGCGGTCGCGCGATCGCTCGCGGGGCCGCCCCAGCGGCCGGGGAGCTGCATCGCCCCGAATCCGAGGCGGGGGACGGTGAGCGTGCCGTCCAGCCGGAACGTGCTCTGCGGTGGGTTGGCGGGGGACGTGGGCATACGCATCGGCTGGTCTCCAAGTCGAATCGGTCACCGAGCGAGGCCGGCAGTCGCCCCTTCGTCAGGCCGACGTCGCGTTGCCCGACACAGCGGACGACCGCTCGTCGATCAGTGGTTCGAGACCGGCGGCGAGAACGTGACAGGTGCCGCCCCGGCAAGTGTGAGTCGCTGCCGCGACGCTGGAGCGTTCCGCGTACTTCCCGGTCTCGTGTTGGTGCAGTTCCCGGTTTCGTGTGGGCCATTTTGCTGTCCGGAACATATAGATGCTGCTGAGGGATCGGCACCTCACGGATATCAGCCTACGCCGCCCAGATCTGTCTGTCTCTATGGAATAGTTCCACGACGTCGAGCATTATCCTGTCCGAGACAGCTAATGGGTTCGGCCTCCTGCCGGCCTGTGCAGTGGAAGGACGTGATGTGGAGCCATCGCCCAACCGGCCGATGTCGCCATCCAGGTCGAGGCATCACGGCCGCGGTCGCCCGATCGGGCCGGCGCCGTCGGCGTTCGAGGCCCTGCGGTCGGCCCCCGCGATGAGGGTCCTGGTCGCTTCCAGAAGTGATCTTCCGCCGCCACCCATGAGTGTGCTTCTCATCCCGTTC
Source organism: Streptomyces sp. NPDC058246 (assembly GCF_042881985.1). NCBI lineage: Bacteria > Bacillati > Actinomycetota > Actinomycetes > Kitasatosporales > Streptomycetaceae > Streptomyces > Streptomyces sp. NPDC058246. The sequence continues at coordinate 92,285 of NZ_JBHVWZ010000023.1, forward strand.
AAGATCATCCATAACCGACGTGAGGTACAGCGATGAAGGCAATCCAGATGACCGAGCAGGGCGGCCCCGAGGTGCTGCGGCTGGTAGAGCTCCCTGACCCGCAGCCGGGGCCCGGCCAGGTACTGATCCGAGTGGAGTCCGCTGCGGTCAATTTCTCCGACGTCATGCGCCGCCGAGGCGACGTCTACCCGGTGGCCACGCCGTCGCCCTTCGTGCCTGGCGCCGAGGTGGCGGGCACCGTCGTCGCCCTTGGGCCCGGAGTGGATGGTCCGGCGGTCGGCACCAAGGTGTTCGGCAGCGTCGGTGCCGACGCCTCCGGCGGTTACGCGGAACTGGCGCTCGCCTACGCCCCCAGCGTGATCCCGATCCCTGAAGGGCTCGACTCCGACGCCGCGGCCGGCATCGTCGTCTCGGGACTGGCGGCGACCGTCACCCTCACCGAGCTCATCGGGCTCCGAAAGGGCCAGAGCGTGTTCATCCCCGCCGCGGCCGGGGGTGTCGGCCAGTACGCCGTGCAGATCGCCAAGCTCCTGGGCGCCGACACGGTGATCGGGGGCGCCAGCACTCCGGCCAAGCGTCAGATCGCACTCGACCTCGGGGCCGACCACGCCGTCGACTACACCCAGGAAGACTGGCCGGAAGTGGTGCGGGAACTGACGGGCGGTGTCGGGGTGGACGGCGCGCTGGAGATGTCGGGCCCGGCCCGCCTGGCCCAGACGCTGCGCGCCCTGGCCCCGTTCGGACGTCTGGTCGTGCTGGGCTCGGTCAGTGGAACCACCGAGGGCCTGGACCCGGCCGCACTGGCTCCGCTGCTGTACGACCCGGCTCCCAGCCAGTCCCTGATCGGCTTCAACCTGGGCGTCTGGTTCGAGCACCGGCTGCCGGAGGCGGGCAAGGCGCTGCACCGCCTGGTGGGATGGGTCGCTTCGGGCGAGGTGCGCACTCCGGCCACTCAGTCGCTGCCCCTCGCCGAGGCGGCCGAGGCCCACCGTCTTCTGGAGACCGGCCAGACCGCGGGCAAGCTCATCCTCAAGCCCTGATACGCCGGGCCGGCCCCTCCACTGCGGCCGGCTCCGGCTGTATCGGCCGGGCCGGCCCTCGCCCCTCCGGCACCTCGTCCAGTCGCGCGCCGGCCGCGTCGTGGTGGGCCCGGACGGTGGTGGAGTCCACACCGACCAGGGACAGGTCGATCTCGCCGCATCGGGCGGCCTCGACGAAGACGCCTTCCAGGAGTGCCTGGAAGGCGTCGCCGTCCCGGCGGCGCGAGAACGGTTGTAGACGGTCTGCCACATGCCGAACCGCTCGGGCACCTCTCGCCACTGAAGGCCGGTACGAAACCGCCGGCGCACCCCCTCGAACTGCTCGCGCAGCCGCTCGGGATACGGGCCGAACTGGCCGAACTACTCGCCAATCGGCAGGTAGGGCTCGGTGAACCTGCTTTCCGCGTCGGTCAGTTGCGCACGCGTCACATGACCGACCTATCCAACGCAGCCCTCGGCCGGTGTCAAACCTGGCTTTGGCCACAACGGGAGAGAGGCCCAGCGCGTCGACGAGACGGACTGCCGCGCCCAGGCCCAGACGGACTGCCGCCCCGGCCCCAGACGGACTGCCCGCCTGGGACCGGGGCGACTGCTCCCCCTCCCGCAAACCAGTCAGTTACACGTGTGACTGACTAGTCGAGAGTCGATGCCGCGGTCGTTCCGTGGTGTCGCCTATCGAGACGCACGCGAGTGCAGCATGCGCGAGTGACCCGCGAGATCGCTGATCGCCGAGACGACGGAGTCGAAGCGCAGCGTGGTGCGAGTGTCGGCTTCGTAGGGCGCCCACTCCGGCAATCCCGGGTGATTGGGATTCCCGTCGCGGACGAAGGAGATCCACGCCTGGTGCATGCTCTGCGCCAGACCCTGGCGAGCGGCGGGCTCGATCCCCTCGACGAACGGGGCCCGGGACCAGTTGTCGAAGTTGTTGAAGACGAAAGGCAGTTCAAGACAGTGAGCCGCCCCCAGCCTGCCCTGGTGAGCGGGCGTTTCGAAGTCGAACTGGTACGCCCACGCCGGGCGCCCCATCTGTGCGCGGGCGTCCGCCAGCCGCAGGCTGGGCACGCGGAACAGTTCGTCGCTGATCAGGTCCATCAGCACATCCACGGGCCGGGATCCGGGCCGCGTGCGCCCATAGGCGGCGTAGACCTCGGATGCGTCACTTCCGAACGTATCGGCGATTCTGCCGATCACCTGCTCCTTGGTGGCCGTCTCGTAGCCCGCCCCGGTGCGGGCAAAGCTGAAGTTGGACTCGTCGCGGGTCCAGCCGATCATGACCTCGATATCCGCACCGCCGTCGCAGAGCAACGTTTCCCCGGGGTGGCGGGACAATGTGACCCCGTCGATGACCGGGAGGAAGGGCGTGGGCCAGTACCCCCAGCGGGCGGTGGCCCCGAACAGCGCCCCGGTCGCCTCGACCAGACGCGGCCAAGGGACCTGTCGCAGCGCTTCGACGTCGCTCGCCCCGACGATCTTGAGGAACGTCTCGGTGACCTCCGCGCAGGCCTGCGGGTCGGGGATCTGCAGGCCGAAGGGTGCGCTCTGCAGGATGGCTCGATGGAAGAGCCCCTGCGCGGCGGGATGCCCCGCCAGCGCCGCGGTGGAAATCGCGCCTCCCGATTGACCGGCGACCGTTACGTTGTCCGGGTCGCCGCCGAAGTGCGCGATGTTCTCGTGCACCCAGCGCAGCGCGGCGGCCTGGTCCGTCAGCCAGAAGTTTCCCGACTCCGGCTCACCATGGTCGGGGCCGAAGTAGAGGAAGCCCAGCGGGCCGACACGGTAGTTGAGGGTCACCACGACGATGTCGCCGTTGCGGGCGAAGGTCTCACCGGAGTAGTAGGGCAGCGAGCCGGATCCCGAGACGAAGCCTCCGCCGTGGATCCAGACCATGACCGGCCGCCTCGCATCGTCGACCGCCGGGGTCCACACATTGAGGGTGAGACAGTCGTCGTCGAACGGAGGAGAGCCGTGCTCCCCCAGCACGGGATCACCGTTCTCCTTGAACATCTGCGGCGCGCTGGGGCCGAAGTCCGTGGCTTCGCGAACGCCGGTCCACCCGGGGTGAGGCTGAGCCGGGCGCCACCGCAGTTCACTCACGGGCGGGGCCGCATAGGGAACCCCCTTGAAGACGGCGACGCCGCCCTCGACGATCCCGCGCAAACGGCCGGCGGGGATTTGCACCAGCGGTGTGGCCGCACCAGGTTCCTCAGTCATGATCTCCCTTTCCTCCCCATCCCACGCCCGGTGGACGCAGCTGGACAATCCCTTGGCCCGGGGCCGGATCCCCATCCAGGATATTCTGTAAATTTTACGGACGTCAATGAAACAGCACATAGCTTGTCGTGCCCTACGCCTGCCTCAGACCCATCAGTCCCACAGGCGATCGGCCGCCAACCGCTCCGCCTCGCGCCGGAGGAGCCCTGCGAAAGCCCTCCACAGGACCAGCCCGGAACCCGCCCCCGCCATCGCGCCGGCGACCGTGTCACTCAGCCATTGAGCGTGCAGCCACACGCGGCTCCACATCATCAACGCGACGAACAAGCCGACCGCGAACCAACCCCACAGGCGCGCCCGCGGCCGAAGGAACACCACACCCATGGCGACCAGGAGGGCCGTCATCATGAACACCTGACCCGAAGGAAAGGATCCGTCACTCACCAGCACCCACGGGTGCGGCGGCCTGGCCCGGCCGACAAATCCCTTCAGGGGCAGGACGATCACCAGGTTGGCGAGCACACTCGTCGCGAAGAAGAAGAGGGCAGACCTCCACCGACCGTAGATCCCAAGGCAACCCGTCACAGCAAGCGGGATCACCAAGCCGATCGGCCCTCCGATCTTGTCGAGGAACAGTGCCAGCCCCATCACAGGACCCCGCACGGAACTGGCTGCGCCCGCGGTGAGACGCTCGTCCAGCTCCTGGAAGAAGGGTCTCCCGCCACCCCGGAGGAGCAGGCCCATGACGAAGGACGCCAGCAGAAGGATGACGCCCGCCTCAAGAGCCCCTCGGGGTGGAGCAGCCGGCACGAGCTGTCGGGGATCGACGGAGCGGTCGCCGTCGAGGTCGGTATTCGGGTTCTTCTCCAGCACGACAAGCCTTTCACTGACACAGGGACAGGCAACCGTTCCGTTCAGGCGTGAGGGTGGAGCTTCCGACCGCCGACAGCCCGCGCGACACCAGGACATGAGGACGCTTCGTACGGGCCCTCGGAACGTCGCAACACCCGAAGGAGCGGCGACAGGAGCGGGGCAAAGCGCCTATAGAGGCGGGCCCTTGGTCGGGCGGCGGTGCGAGGTGGCCCACGCCGCAGAGAATCGATGTGAAGCGCTCGCAGCGCGCAGGGGCGGCACCGCGAGCCCGATTCCGGCCACACTATGGCGTAAATGTGACGGCAGCCACCAGGGCGCTATGCGGCTCGTGTTTGAACCGTTACACACAGGCCTCTTGGGCGAGCCGACCGAGCTACACGTGACAACGACGTCAGTCGACCGGGCGAGCAGCTCCCGACCCTCAACCAAGCCGAGCCCGGAGCGCACCAAGGCGATGAATGAGGTGACGAGCGGGGGTGAGTCGCTTGCCTTACCCCTGGCGCAGTCCGACGAAGGGTGCTACACAAGGTCCCCACACGGAACTAACACGTGTAACCCACTCTGGGGTGCACCCGTCTCATCACCGCCGCATCCGCCTCGCGGCCCCTCCGGCGCTCTGCCCCCGCACCACCCCCTGAGGAGTCGACATGCCTGTCTCCCCGTCCCGTCGCGCCGCGAGCGCCTGCACCACCGCACGGTCGCCCCGATGAGCGCCGGCGAGCTGATCCAGCCGAAGACCGCAGTGGACTCCGAACCCCGAGTGCGGGGCCTTCTGCTGCTTCTTCTGATTGCCAACTCCACGATGCTGGCGGTCTATATGGGGGCGGGCTCCGTGTTGCTGCCCACGCAGATCGCGTCGATCGACCCCGCTCACAAGGTGACCATCCTGGGGATCATCGGAGGCGTCAGCTCGATCTTCGCCACCGCGTTCAATCCGATAGCGGGCGCGCTGTCCGACCGCTCCGGCAAGCGGAATCCCTGGATCCTGGGTGGGGCATTCGTCTCGTTCGCAGGGCTGATCTTCCTCAGCACGGTGCGGACCGCGTTGCTGCTCGGTATCGGTTGGTGTCTGGTCCAGGCGACCATGAACACCTACCAGGCCGCGGTGACCGCCATAGTGCCCGACCGGGTGGCTCTGACCCGGCGTGGCACCGCCTCCGCACTCGTCGGCCTCGCTCTGCCCGTCGGCGGCACGTTGGGCGTCCTGATCGCCTCGCGCACGGCCGACAGCGTGAGCACCGGCTACCTGATCCTCGGCGTCATGGTGGCCTCGGCCGCCGCACTGCTGTCGTTCTTCGTCCGGGACCAGCCCAGACAGCAGACGGTGCCTGAGGTGTCCCGCCAGGCCAAGATCGCCGCATTCCTCTCGGCGCTGGCCAACCACGACTTCCGCTGGGCATTCATCGGACGGGCTCTGCTCGTGCTGGGCTACTTCTCCGTCGTCGGGTACCAGCTGTACATCCTGGACGACCACATCACCCTGCCGAAGGGCATGCAACCCACCGACGCCATGGCGATCCTGACACCGGCGTCCATGGTGGCGATGGCCGTCTCGACGATCGTCGGCGGGCTCCTGTCCGACCGCTGGAACCGGCGCAAGATGTTCGTCGGCGTATCGGCAGCCCTCGCCGGCCTCGTCACGGTGATTCCCGTCGTCAGTCCGACCTGGCCCGGGATGCTGGTGTTCAGCATCCTCAACGGCCTTGCCTTCGGCTGCTTCATGGCCGTGGACACCGCCCTCGTCACCATGGTGCTGCCGAAGGCCGAGGATGCGGCGAGAGACATGGGTGTCCTCAACATCGCCAACGCCGGACCCCAGATCATCGCCCCCTTCGTCGCCTCGGCCATCGTGACCACCATGGGGGGCTACGGCCCTCTCTTCCTGGCGGGCGGTGCCCTCTCGCTCCTGGGCGCCCTCGCGATCCTGCCGATCCGCGGCGTTCGCTGACCGACCTTCCGGACGACCGGCCCACGGCCGGGGTCCCCCACCACGCCGGCGGACGCATATCGAGGGTTCGTGCGTCCGCCGGTCCTCACCCCGACCCTCACGCCTCCAAGGAGCACCACGTGAGACGCAAGCGTGTTCTGCCGCTGGCCGCCCTGTTGTTGTGTGTACCTGCACTGGGTGCCACGACGCCCGCCGCGGCTTCGTCGCCGAGCGACACGAGCGGCCCGCTGCGCATCCTGCTCACCAATGACGACGGCTACAACGCACCCGGCATCCGCATCATGTTCGACCGTCTGACGGCCGCAGGGTACGACGTCACCATCGTCGCCCCGCTCACCAACCAGAGCGGAGCGGGAACGAGGATGATGAGCGCGAGCACCGTGACGGTCAAGCATCCGGAGCCCCGCGTGTGGGCCGTCGACGGTACGCCGGGCGACTCGGTGGCTTTCGGCCTCTCCGAGGTGTTCGCCGACCGGGCCCCCGACCTGGTGGTCTCCGGTACCAATTTCGGCCCGAACGTCGCGGGCCTGGCCACTCACTCGGGCACGGTGGGCGGAGCGATCGCCGCACTCGAGCAGGGCGTCCCCGCCATCGCAGTGAGCACCGGCGGCCTCTCCGCACCCGTGTACCAGCCCACGGTCAACGCCATGAAGCCGACCAGCGACTTCACCGTCCAGCTCATCGACCGGCTGCAGGACCGCGCGAAGTCCGGCCGGCTGCTGCCCGCGGGCATCGGTCTGAACGTCAACCACCCGGTGATCGGCAGGGACGGCACGGGAACCGCCCAGGGCACCGCCCTCACCACCCAGGACCCCCAGCCGTTCCTCAAGGCGGACTACACCGACAACGGCGACGGCACGTGGAAGGTGAACGTCAACGTCGCCTCACAGCCTGCCGAGAAGCGAGGCGACGTCGAAGCGCTGAGCGCCGACAAGATCTCTGTCACACCGATCTCACCCGACTGGAACTCCGGTCCGGTCGACTTCGCCAAGACGGCGGCGCTGCTGAGCGGCTTGCGGCCCTAGCCCAGTCGTCACACTCCCGTTGTCCGCCGAAGGGCGGGCCTCGCGGCGCCAGGCGCGTGCTCTCGGCGTACCGGGCCCACAGCCTCGTACTGGATGTGGTTGGGTCTGGGCCCGGTGCGGCGCGAGAGCGTGCAGGGCGTCGCGAGGCAGGCGGGAGATCGACGACAGGGCCCAGCACGCCCAGACAGCCGGGGCCGATCCGCAGGGTACCTGCGTCACCGCAGCCTCGTTGTCGCTCAAAGGCATCGGAGGCGGCTGTGTGGCTCTCCCTGACTCCCCGCCTTCGGGCGCAGCACCTCACAGCACAACAGCCAACACCCCTGCGGCGTCCCATGCCTTACGCATGGCGGAGACGACGAACGGGAGGGACAGCACCAACCCGAGGCAACGCACTCCACCCACGGAGGCTCCATGAGAAAACTGCGTGTCATCCGAACCACACCTCTGGCGGCCTGCCTGTTCACCCTGGCCGCTCTGTTGTGGTGTCTCCCGACCAGCTCCGCGGCAGCCCCCCGTCAGGCCACTCCCGCACGCCCCGAGGTCCGCGTCGACGAGGGACGGCTGCTGGGCCAGGTGCACGACCAGGCAGATGAATTCCTGGGAATTCCGTACGCCGCGCCCCCCGTGGGAGCGCTGCGCTTCCGTCCACCCCGACAGCCAAGCCCTTGGCGCGGAGAGCGAGACGCGACCCGCCAAGCGCCCGCATGCCGGCAGTTCTCCCCCTTCGGCCTGCGCGATCCGGAAGCCGTCAGCGAGGACTGCCTGTACCTCGACGTCTACCGACCCCGCGGGACCCGGCCCGGGCAAGCCCTTCCCGTCCTGTTCTGGATGCACGGAGGCGCATACAGCCAAGGCACCGGCACCCAGTTCGGCGGACGCACCCTGGCAAGCCTCACCGGCTCCGTGGTCGTCAGCGTCAACTACCGTCTCGGCCAGCTCGGTTACCTGACGCTGCCCGAACTCACCCACGACAACGCCTACGACTCCGGCTCCTTCGGGCTGATGGACCAGATCGCGGCCCTCCAGTGGACGCACGACAACATCGCGGCCTTCGGTGGCGCCCCCGAGGCGATCACCATCTCGGGTCAGTCGGCGGGGAGCGGCTCCGTGTGCGCCATGCTCGCCTCGCCTCGGACGAAGGGAATGTTCACCCGCGCCGTTCTACAGAGCGGCCCCTGCTCTCTGCTGCAGGCACCCCAACGGTCTCACTCCCAGCGCGACAGCGAGGAGTTCGCTACGGCGGCCGGCTGCCCCGCTGCACCGACGCGCGCGACCTGCCTGCGCTCGGCAACCGCGGAGTCTTTGATCGCGGCCGCCCGAACGCATCCGGTATCAGGCCCCGCTGTCGGCGACCACCTGCTACCCCGCCAGCCGTTCGACGCCATCACGGACGGCGACTGGAACAGAGTTCCGGTCCTGATCGGCAGCACACGTGCGGAAAGCCGATTCTTCGTCGCGCTCAGCACACCCCACCTGACTCCGGAGGAGTACACCGACACGATCAACAGGCAATACGGCACCGGAGCCGCCCAAGTACTCGAGCACTACCCCCTGTCCGACTACGACAGCCCGTACCTGGCGCTCTCGACCGTGCTGACAGACTCCACCTTCGCCTGCCACACCCACTGGACAGCGGGTGCTCTGGCACGCCAAGTGCCCACCTATGTCTACGAGTTCGATGATCCCCAGTCGCCGACGCTTTACGGCGCCCAAGTGCCAGGCGTCGACATGGCCAACGCGCACAGCGCGGAGCTGGCCTATCTGTTCGACTTCACCATGGCTGATCGCCCCTTGTCGAGCGGCCAAGTGAAGCTGGCCGACCGTATGAAACGCTACTGGGGCGCTTTCCTTCGCTCGGGTAACCCCAACGTTCGAGGCCAGACGCCTTGGCCAACCGGCGACTCCGGCTCCGTACTCGAGCTGGGTCCGGGCTCGGACCGTGTGTCCATGGCCTTCGCATCGCAACACCAGTGCGCGTTCTGGTCCTCCCTTCCCGCGCCGAGCCCCGCGTCTCCGGCCTGATCCGCCGGACAGGCGCTAATGTTCGGCGAGGGTGCCGGGTTCGATTGCCTGCTCTGTCCAGATGATCTTCCCGGTCCCTGTGAAGCGGCTCCCCCATCGGTCTGTGAGCTGGGCGACGAGGAACAGACCGCGGCCGCCCTCGTCCGTCTCCCGTGCGCGACGCAGCCGCGGCTGTGTACCGCCGGGGTCGGACACCTCGCAGACCAGGACCTGATCACGGATCAGCCGGAGGCCGATCGGGCCGCCCGCGTAGCGCACGGCATTGGTGACGAGTTCACTGACGACGAGCTCGGTGACAAAGCCGAGCTCGTCCAAGTGCCATTCACGGAGCTGCGCGACGGCCAGTTCACGCGCGTGTGCGACGACCGAGAGATCGGCGTCGAACTGCCACTCGGCGACCACACTTGGCGGGAGACGCCGGACACGTGCGAGGAGGAGCGCCGCGTCGTCGGCTGCCGGGCTTCGAAGCAGCTCGCCGAACACACCTTCGTTGATCTCACGGAGCGATCTGTCGGATCCACCGCCGGCGGAGAGGGACCGGCACAGCAGCTCCATTCCCTCGTCGATGTCACCATCGCGGCTCGCGAGAAGCCCGTCCGTGTACAGCGCCAGGACGGCACCGGCCGGAAGGGCGAACTCGAATTCGGTGAACGCCATTCCGCCCACTCCGAGAGGCGGCCCGGGAGCCACCTCCATGAGGCGCGCCTCCTCTCCGGGGAGCAGCACGGCGGGCGGCGGATGGCCGGCGGAAGCGACCGTGCACCTCTCACGCAGAGGGTCCTGGACGACGTACAGGCACGTCGCCCCGAGCACCGCCGGCTCCGATCCCGTGTCACTGTCCGCGTCCTGTTCGGCCGCGAACCCGAGGACGAGATCGTCCAGCCGTGTCAGCAACTCCTCCGGCTCGAGGTCGAGTTCCGCGAGCGTTTGAACGGCGGTGCGCAGACGCGCCATGGCGGCCGTCGCGCCCAGGCCGCGGCCGACCACGTCTCCCACAACGAACGCCACCCGGAGGGATGGCAGCGGAATGACGTCGAACCAGTCACCACCGACGCCCACCCCGCCACCCGCCGGCTGGTACGTGCCCACCGTTTCGGCCGCGGCGACACGCCCTATTGCCTGGGGCAGGAGGCTGCGCTGCAGCGCCACCGCCGAGCGATGTTCTTTGGTGTAGCGGCGGGCGTTGTCCACGCCCAGTGCCGCCCGCCCGGCGATCTCTCGCAGCAATGTGGCGTCATCGTCGCCGAAGGCGGTGGGCAGTCGGCTGCGCCAAGCCGTCAGACAGCCGAGGACCAAGCCGCGCGCGAACAGTGGGACGGCGACGGATGAGTGCGCTTCCTCGGGGATCAGCGAGCGCAGTTTCTCCTTGTCCACACGGAGGTCCGAGCGCAGCAGCGCGGTGTCAGGAACCACCACAGCGTTTCCGAGCATGAGCGGTCGCATCAGATCGCTGTCCGGCACGGCAGGTACCGCCTCACCGACCCGGACCAGGCTTTCCGCGGAGACTCCGGGGCTCTGTGCGGACGCGACGCGGCGAAGTCGCACATCGACGGCAGCGGCGAGCGGGGGCGGCTCGTCGCCGACGAGTACCCCCTCCGCCAGATCCACCGTCGCCAGGTCGGCGAAGGCAGGAACGAGGAGATCGGCGAGTGTCTTGGCCGTTTGGGCCACGTCCAGGGAAGCGCCGATGCTGGAAGCCGCCTCCCGCGCCAGTTCCTGCCGGGATCGTCGCTCTTCCTGGTCGGCGTCGGGGGCCGCTACGCGGGAGAGCATCACGAGCCAGCGCTCGGCATCGGCAGGCTCGGCACGGAGTTCCGTGACCAAGGGCAGCATCTCGCATCGCACGGGCCCGGCGCGTCCCACGACGACGACGTCGTCGCCACCGCGTCGCTCACGGCCGCGCGAGCGGTCAAGCACCAACGCTGCCAAGTCTGTGGCGGTCTGGCCCGGTACACAGTCGATGATCTCCGCAGCGGCCGGACTGCACGACACCACAACACCTTCGCGCGTCAGGACGACCGCCGCCTGGACGTCGACCAGGGCCGAGCGTCCTATCTGACCCGTGTCGCCTGATCCGCGCATGAGGCCTCGCATCCATGCACCGTCACTTCATTGTCCACCGCAGCGACCACGACCGCGATCGGGGCTCGTTCACACAGGTCGAGCACCTGACTGCACCTCGCGGGTGCGGACCTGCTCGCCTTTGGAAGCCCAACCACTATGTGACAGTGGCTGAGTCACAGCGAGCCGAGTGAGACGGCGGCACCGCACGCCTGAGTCCTCGTGGGGATGTCGTATCTGGTGCGTCACGGCTGTGGTGCCGGGCGGGCCTGTGCGTGGGTGCCGGGCCGGTACGTGGCGGAGGACGGAGCTCAATCCGGGAGGCCCTGATCGAGGCGGCCTATCGCAACGAGGTGGCCCGGCTGTGCGAGGCCGCCCCCGGCCTCCTGGCGGCCATGCCTCCCTCACCCTGGACGGGCTGAAGACCTCACTCTGGACGGACTGAAGGCCACGAGACCGCGGACCACCGAGAGCTGACGGCACGGCTCCGTACCCTTGGCGACCGCCTCCCCGCAGCCTTGTCGGTAACCTCAACCCCTTGGCTACACGGTCCGGTTGACGGGCCGCTCTCCACCATCCCGCTGGTGTGGCTGGGGCCAGACCCGGGCGATGAGGTCGTGCCGCTCGTCGTTCACCGCCGCGCCCCACCAGATCGCCGTCCGATCCCGTGCGGCGTCGTAGGGCAGAGGAACAGTGCGAAGGGTGGTGCCGACTCGTTCAGGGATGGCTCGGTCGGGCCGAACGTTCCAGCGGGCACCGTTCCAGGTGAGGGAGACCGCGGTCAGGGGCAGCACATCGAAATGCCAGAAGGCCGTCACCGGTGCGGACAGAGCGTGGAGGAGCGCGGCCCGGACAATGGCTGGTTCGGTGATGGCCAGCACGCGGCCCGCGTCGGGAGGCACGCTGGTCAGCCAATGTGCGGTTCGACGGCAGAGCCGGCGTACGGACTCGCCTCCGGGTGGCGCGGCATCCGGGTCGGTGAGCCACGCGGCGTACCTGTAAGGGTCCTCTGCGGCCACTTCGCCGACTGTGCGGCCACGCCACATCCCGTAGTCGAAGTCGCGCAGTGCGGACTCGGGTGTGGTCTCCAGCCCGAGAGCGTCAGCGGTCTGGGCGCAGCGGGCGGACGGTGCCCGGATGGCCAGCGAGTACGGAGGGAGTGTCGCGCCGTCGGCGGCTGCCTCACGCCGGCCGCGCTCACTGAGGGGACCGTCACCGAAAACTGCGTCCCTGGCGGTGTCCCCGGCTGTCGCGCACATGAATGTCAGGCGAACCGACATCGGCTGACCTCCTTCCTGGCCCGGCATGGTCATGTGATCCACGGTCCGGGACGCTGCCAGGCAAAACCATCCGGCAGATGTCCGAAACCACCCCCCGACCGGCGGGCGCGGGCCCCGCCGCCTGGCCGGAGCGGGAGCCGGAAACCCGCAGGCGTCTCGGCATCCCCCGGCCTGGCACGAATCGAACAGCGGCTCGACGAGGACTGGACCCTGCTTGATCGAGCGGGGCTCACAGCGCCGGACGTCATGCGCGGATCGCGGCGCCGGACGTCATCGAGCACACGCAGCGGATGTACGGGCGAGCCCTGTGCGGGACGAGCACCCACGTGGTTCTCGGCACCCCACACGCGCTTCCCAGCCCCCTGGAGCCTCGGATCCCCCGTGTGCGTGCCGCCAACAACTGGTGGACGTCGAAATCCACGAGCCATTCGGTCACGGCCCAGGCAGGATGCCCTCTGTGAACCATGTCCTGTGCGGGCTCGCCGCCAACGCGTCCCTGCCGTCCGAGCTGGTCGACAGGCTGATCGCGGTCGCGGACGCCGACATCGCCGTGGACCTCGCTGGTCGCGCGGACCTCAGCCAAGCGCAGGCGATCGCGTTGGCCAGGCGCGTTGAGGAGAGCGCTGTGCACCTTGCGTACGAAGGCCGGCTGACCGCCGCCGACGTCGATCCCGCTGCACAGCCGCAAGTCGCCCTCATCTTGCTCTGCGAGCGGGCCGGCAACCCGGAGTGGGCGCGCCCCCTTGCAGCGGATCCGCTCGTCGAGCGCCGGGAGAAGCTGGCTGCCTGCGCCGGCCTTCCGTCCGATGTGGTGGACAAGCTCGCCGCGGACTCGGACGTACGGGTCGTCGCGGAGCTCGCGTTGTGGACCACGCCGGAAGTAGCCGCCAGGCTGGCGGGGCATCCGCATGCCGAGGTCCGCCGCGCGGTGGCGGCCAACGAGGCGACGCCCCCAGCCGTACTGGCGGCACTGATCACCGGCGACGGGCTGCCTCCCGCGCAGCGCTGCCTGGTCTGCGACCGCGAAGTGACGCCCTTCGTGCACGAGCCGCAATGCCCCCGCCCCGACTGCGACCTGCTGCCCGGCGCCTCCTGCGACGGCTCCCACGAGTCCACCACGCACGACATGCAGCACGCGGCACTGCGAAACCCGGCCACACCCACCGAGGCCGTCATCGGTTTCGCCGACCATCCATCGATGCTGCTGCGCTGGGCGCTCGCCGCCCGTCCCGACCTGCCCTCAACGCTGTGTCGGCGGCTCGTCGCGGACCCCTCCCCCGGTGTCCGGGCCGAACTCGCCGAGAATCCCGCGATCGACGACGCCCTGATCCGCGCACTGGCCGACGACCGCGACCACGACGTGAGGCGCGGGCTCGCACACAACCCACAAGTGCCGCTCGACGTGCTCGCCCAGCTGGCCGGGGCCACCAAGATCGGCGCCACCTTGCTCCCACGGATCGCCGCCGCCACTCCCACCGAGATTGAGGAGCTGGCCCGGTCGACCAACCCGGCCGTACGCGTGCTGCTGGCCCAACGACGCGATCTGCCGGCCGAGATCCACGATGTGCTGGCCACCGACCCCGATGCGAAAGTCGTCAAGTCCATCGCTCCCCACCCGGGTCTCTCCGCAGCGCAGTTGCGCGCCATGGTCGACCGGCACGGAGTCCGGGTCGCCGCCAAGGTGGCCGCCAACCCGGACGCGACTCCGGCGCTGCTGGAGGACCTGGCCCGGCACGAACCACCGGTGCAGAAGGCGTTCCGCGAGATCGCCCGCCATCGCCATGCGACGGCCCCGGCACTGCTCGCCTGCTTGGCGGACAGACGGGCGAGGCCTCTGGCCGCTCGCCATCCCGCACTCCCGCCGTCGGTCATCGTGGAGCTGCTCACCGACGCCGACTGGCAGGTGAGAGAAGCGGCAGCCGCCAACCCGTCACTGCCACCTTCCGTGATGTCGGATCTGGTGCCCTAGCCGTCATTGCGCGGCCCGCCACCTCAGGCGCTCAGTCGCAGCTGTCCGGGGCGGCGGCGGTCGCTCACGCCGTCCCTGCGGTGCGCGCGAGGTGTAGGGAACAGGTCGCCCAAGATGGAGACAGGGGCCCGCAACCGAGCGTCCTCTGGGCGGGCCGAAGGTGAACCGGAGCAGATCGTGCTCGAGGGCTGCTTCTGGCAACAACCACCTGCCGTCTTGATCGTTAGCCGGGCATGATCCATGCGAAGAAGCTTGCATCCCTGCTCCTGGCCTGTGCCTTTCCCCTTCTCGCTGCCACGCCGGCGAGCGCTGCCGTGGACAGCCACTGCGGTGAGTACGTCTGTGTCCTGACCGCGCACCACAACCGGTTCGTCCAGGACATCACCGTAAGGACCAAGGACGGTCTGCCCGGGACGCTGCGTGCCTACTGGGGAAACTTCCACTCCCCCAAGGCCAACGCCGCGTCGCACAGGTGGACCGTGGGGTACGAGCAGGCGGGCGCGAAGCTCGTGTGCGGCGGCCTGGAGCGTGACGGCCGGACGATCGAGGACGGAATCTGCGTGACCATCTGAAACACGGCGCTCGCCCTGTGATCAGGCCACCTGGTCACTGGGCCGCTGATGGCGGGCCTGGGTCCGCACCCCGGCCCGCCGGTCACGTTCATGGTCGAGCGGATAACTCCTAGCTCTGAGCCCCGGCCGGCTGTACACACCGGCAGGCATTTCTGGCCCGCCCGGTGCGCAGCCGCTGCGCGACGAGCGCAAGGGCGCTGAAGGCTATGACGGCGCCGCTGTAGACGACCGAGGTTTCGTGCAGGCCCACGTTTGTGGCGGCGAACCCGGCGACCACGGCTGGGATGCTGAAGGCCAGGTAGGAGATGACGAACGCGACCGCGAACAGTTCGCCCCGCTCGGCCGGGCCGGCGATCCGGGCCAGCGTGCCGAAGCTGGCCAGGGCCGACCCGCCGAAGCCGACTCCGGCGATGGCGGTGCCGAGTGCGGCCATCGTCAGTGAGTTCGCCTGCATTCCGGTAAGGCCGACCGCCGTCCCGAGGAGCAGCAGGGTTGCTGAGAGGGCGAGGGTGCGCTGAGTGGGCCAGCCGCGCAACGCGAACGCCGTGATCGAAGCGGGTCCGCAGAGCAGGGTGACCACGAGCCCTCCGATGACGTGGCTGGACAGGCCGAACAGGTGGGCGGCCACTGACGGCCCGAGTGAGAGGTACAGACCGCCAAGGGCCCAGCTCGCCACCAGGATCGGTACGAGTGCGATCAGGTCCGTGCGCAGTCGTGGAGCAACACCCAGGCGAGGTCGCAGCGACCGTACGGCACCGGGGCGGCGCTGCGCCGTCTCGGGCAGCAGGGCGACGAGCAGAGCGGCGAGGACGAGACCCGCGAGCAACAGCGCGTACACCAACCGGGTCGGCTGTGGCCCGTACTGCGCCAGGACGCCGCAGCCCAAGGCACCCAGACCCAGTCCGAACGCCGGGGCCGCACCGGTGACGACGCCGGCACGATGCGGTGCGTGGGGCGGGTTGAGATCGACCAGGGTCGCACCGAGTGTCGTCATGGCAGCGCCGGTGGCGATGCCCTGCACAAAGCGGGCCAGCAGAAGGATCGAGACGTCGTTGGCGACGATGAACAGCGCCATCGCCACCGCTTCAAGGGCAATGGCCGAGGCCAGGACTGGTCGACGGCCGATGTGATCGGACAACGCCCCGAGCACGAGGAGCGCCGCGATCATACCGACGACGTACACCGCGAAGACGGTGGTCAGGGTGATCGCCGAGAAGCTCCATTCGTGCTGGTAGATCACGTAGAGCGGCGACGGCGCGCTCGACGCGGCCATGAACAGGACGAAGACGGCCGCGATGGAGGCGAAGGCCACCGGCCGGCTCAGCCCGCGCCGGACGACACCGCCCGATGAGCCATCGGGGGCCGAGGCCGAGGGTGCCTTCTTGTCATGCACGGGTGCGTCAGACATGCGCCTCTCCGAATGCAGTGATCATTGCGTTAGTCATGATGGCCCTAACGCAATGATGAGTGCGATAATTTCCGCATGACCGAAGCAAAAGTTCAGGCCCGTCCCGGCGGCCGCTCCGCGCGGGTGCGGGCGGCCGTTCACCGCGCGGTCGGGGAGCTGCTCGCCGATGAAGCTGCCGAGGCGCTGACCATCCCTGCCATCGCAGCGCGCGCCGGCGTGCACGCGACCACGGTCTACCGGCGCTGGGGTTCTGTGGCGCAGCTGCTGGCCGATGTCGCCACCAGCCGGTTCAGTGGCGACGTCGTCGTGCCGGACACGGGCTCTCTCGTGGGTGACCTGGAGCGGTGGATGAGCGATGTGGCCACCGACCTTGCCGACCCCGACGTTCTCGCCCTGATGCGGGCCACGATCGGCTCGGGTCCGGAAGGCGGTAGCGCCTGCATAACTGACCGGCACGCCCAACTCGGCGCGATCATCGAGCGGGAGCGAGCTCGAGGAGGCAAGGTGCCCAGCGTGGAGCGGGCCATCGACGCACTGCTCGGTCCGCTGTACTACCGCGCCGTCTTCGGCGGGGAGGCCGCGTCCAGCGAGTGGGCCCGAGGTCTGGTGGCGACGTTGATGGGGATCTGCGATCTTCCCCAGTGATACTCGTTCGCCCCACTGGGCGGTTCATTCGGTCTTGTGGGCCTGGAGAGCGAAGTGCGCGTTGCACGGACACAGTGCCGCGACGCGGCTGCCTGTCGGCGGAAGATCCCATCCCAGGACCGGACGCGGTCACTCACTCCCCCGGCGCCCTGCCGCGTGGCTCGGCCGTGCCGTCGGCCGGTGGTGAGGGCGGCAGGCCGGTGAAGGCACGCAGGGCCAGCTCGATCCTGATTTCCTCGTTGTCCAGGACCAACTGCAGGCGGCGCAGGACGATGTCGTCAATGACGCGCTGGTCGCGCAGGCGGATCAGGGCGCCGCGTTTGACGCCGATCAGGGTGCGGCGCAGTTCGAGCCCGGCCCGCACGCCGGGCCCGGTCTCGGGCGCTCCCGCGTCCTCGGTTGCGTACTGGCGCAGTTCGCCCAGGATCGCGTCGGTGGTCTCCGGCGGCGTACCCAAGCGGTCTGCGTAGTCGGGAAGGACTTCCAGCGCGGCATCGACGATGTGGCGACGGGCGCGGCGTTCCTCGGTGGTCTCGTCGGGATCGCCGCGCAGTCCGGCCCAGCGGATCACCGCGGGCATGGTCGTGCCCTGGACGACCAGCGTGACCAGGATGACGGCCACGGCGGTGAACACCAGCAGGCCGTGTCCTTCGAGCGGCCGGCCCGCGGCCGTGGTGGCCGGGACACCGAGGGCGGCCGCCAGCGACACGGCCCCGCGCACCCCGCTCCAGGCGACGGGGAACCTTTCCCGGGCGCCGGAGCGCAGCGTGCGCTGGACCGGGCGCCGGTCGACGGCGCGGAGGAGGTAGGGCACCGAGTACAGCCACAGCAGGCGAGTGGCGATCACCACGCCGCCGACCAGCAACGCGGTGACCACGGCGTGTCCCAGGGAGACGGAGCTGATCGAGCCCACGATGGCGGGTGTCTGGATGCCCACCAGGACGAACAGGGCGCTGTTGAGGATGAAGGTGCTCACCTCCCAGAAGCCGGTGATCTGCACTCTGGCGCCCGCGCTGATCACCTTGGGGCCTGCCTGGCTGAGGATGAGACCGCAGGTGACCACCGCCAGGACGCCGGAGACGCCCAGGACTTGCGCGGGCAGGTAGGTGGCGAACGGGGTGAGCACGGCCAGGGCGCTCTCCAGCACGCGGTCACGCAACCGCCTGCGCAGTGCCACCACGACGGCGGCGCAGGCGGCGCCGATCGCGACACCGCCCGCGTAGGCCAGCAGGAAGCGTGCGGCGGTGCCCGACCAGGTGAGGGCATGTCCCTGAACGGCGGCTCCGACGACCACCGCGTACAGGGCAAGTGCGGTGCCGTCGTTGATCAGGCTCTCCGCCCGGAGGATGGTCTGGATCCGGCGGGGCAGGAGCCGGGCGACCGCCCCCACAGCGATGGCGTCAGTGGGGGCGACGACGGCGCCCAGGACGAAGGCGAGCGGCCAGGAGAGGCCCAGCGCGTGCCCCACCCCGGCCACGGCGCCGGCGGTGGCCAGCACCAGGCCCGTCGCGAGCAGCACGATGCCGCGCAGATTCGTCCGGATCTCGCGGAGCGAGGTGGTCAGCGACTCCCAGTAGAGCAAGGGTGGCAGGAAGAGCAGCAGCACGACCGGGGGCGGCAGGACCAGCGCGCGGAACTCGGGGGTGAGACCGATCAGGCAGCCACCCGCCACCAGCAGGACCGGCTCGTTCCAGCGCAGGCGGCGGGCCAGCCACGTCATGGCCAGCACGGCCGCGAGAACGACCACGGTGACTTCCAGGCCCCGCATTCGGCACCGCCTTCCCGATGGGGCACTTCCCGATGGGGGCCTTCCCGATGGGGGCCTTCCCGGTGGGGCAGGCACCCCATTCCCTGGTGGTTCAGCCCTGGGCGAGTTCGGCCAGGGCGTCGAGACGGGTGGGCGTCCAGCCGAGCTCGCGGCGCGCCCGGGCGCCGCTGAACTGCTGGTCGAGGGCGAATGCCTCGGCGATCGGGCCCATCCGCTGCATGGCCTCCTCGAGGGTCAGCGACTCGATCCGGTCCGGGCATCCGGCGGCGTGGCTGAGGGCGCGGGTGATGTCGGCCAGCGGGAGGTTCTGGCCGCTGACACCGGCGTAAGCGGAACCGGCCGGGGCGTTCAGGGCCAGGACGTACAGCTCGGCGATGTCGTCGACGTGGACCAGCGCCCAGTGGTTGCAGCCGTCCCCGATGCTGGGCACGGCACCTGAGGTGCGCCCCGGCTCGACGAAGAACGACTGCGCCAGTCCGCCGGAGCGGCCGTAGACCAGCCCTGGCATCACCACCACCGGGTGCTCTCCGGTGGCGGCCCGGACGAGCACCCGCTTCTCGTTCTCCAGCCGCCAAGCGGTGATGCGCGGCGGGCTCAGCGGGGCGTCCTCGTCGACGACCCCGTCGGTGTCGCCGTACACCCACACCCCGCCCGTGTGCACATAGGGGCCGGTTCCCACGCCGTCCTGCAGTGCCTCCGCCGCTGCGCCGTCGACGTCCGCGGTGCCCTCGGCGTAGTCCACCCCGAGGTGGATGACCCCGTCGGCCCGGCGGGCCGCCTCACGGAGGACAGCGGTGTCGGTGAGCGCTCCCGTAACCGGGGTGGCGCCAAGGTCCGACACGGTGCGCGCCGCGTGCTCGCTGCGCGCCAGCGCCGTCACGCCGATGCCGTGCCCGGTCAGTGCCCGGATGGTGGAACGGCCGATGTAGCCGGAGCCGCCTGTGATGAAGATCTGCATCGCTCTCACGGTCCTTGTCGAGGGCGGCGGGGGATTCCGCCGCTCCTCCACCCTGGCCGCGTGCCGCGGCCCGCGTCCAAGACCTCTTCCGTCAGCGGTGATGTCCCCAGGGCATCAGTGCTGGGCAGCGGCGATGTCGGCGAACTCCGGGAGCAGCGGGGAGCGGCGGCCGGCGCTCCAGGCAAGGCAGACCTCGCCCGGGCCGATGTCGTCGATGGGCACATGCGCGACATCGGTATGGGTGTAATAGGCCGCGGTGGACAGCGGAAGGACGAGGACGCCCCCGGACGTCGCGACGTGTTCCAGCTTCTCCTCGACGGTGGCGAACGAGGGCCGCGGCCCGGCCGCCTCGCCGCCGGTCCGCTCGGGGAGGTCACGCCACTCGGGGACGGCGTCGGGGTCCTGCAGCAGCCGCTCGGGGGCCAGATCCGCGATAACGATGGACTCCTTGCCCGCCAGCCGGTGGTCCGCCGGCACTACGGCGACGCGGGGCTCCCGGAAGAGCGGGCGCAACTCCAGGCCTCGATGGTCGACGGGCAGCCGTACGAAGCTCACGTCGAGCAGACCCTCGTGCACCCCTTGGACCTGGTCGCCCCAAGACGTGCGCATCACCTGCACGCTCAGCTCAGGATGCCTGGTGGAGAAGGCGCGCACCGCGCCGGTCACGGTGATTCCGGGCATGAAGCCGACCGTGAACGCCGAAGATCCGTGGGCGGCCTGCTGGACCCGGCGCCGCAGGGCTTGCGCGGTGGCCAGCAGGGGGCGCCCGTCCTCCAGCAGTTGACGGCCGGCGGCCGTCAACTCAGTGGTCTGCTTGTTCCTGGTGAACAACTGCGCGCCCAGCTCCTGCTCAAGCGCGCGGATCTGCCGGGACAGCACCGGTTGCGTGATGTGCAGCCGCTCGGCGGCCCGGCCGAAGTGCAACTCCTCGGCCACAGCCACGAAGTAGCGCATCTTGCGCAGATCGACATCCACGACATCTCCCACCGTGCCCACGCCACGCTCCAGCCTAGTTCCTCCGGACCGTGTGAGGACGCGGGTTCTCAGGAGCGCGAAGGACCCTCGGCCGTACGTTCTTGTCCTGGGGAGCTGCTCGACTCTGCAGACATGTCACCGTGTCGAGGCGTGCACCGCTCCGGCGCTGGCGGCCACTACCAGGGCGATGGCGCCGATGTCCGTGCCGGTGAGGGTCTGGTCCAGGACCAGGTAGCCGGCCAGAGCGGCAACCGCGGGAGCCACGCTCATCAGGATGGCGAATACGGCAGGGGCCAGCCTGCGCAGTGCCAGCAGCTCGCACGTGTAGGGCAGGGCAGAGGACAGCACCGCCACCGCTGCCCCCAGAGCGAGTGTGACCGGGTTGAGCAGCCTGCTCCCGGCGTCGGCGACGCCTGCGGGCAGGCTGAGCACGGCCGCAGCGCACATGGCCAGGGCCAAGCCGTCCGTCCTGGGAAAGCGGCTGCCGGCGCGGGCGGACAGGAGGATGTAGGCGGCCCACAGGGCCCCGGCTCCCAAGGCGAAACCGACGCCGACCCCGTCCAGCCGGTCGAATCCGCCGCGGCCCAGCAGCGCCACTCCGACCAAAGCCGCGGCCGCCCACAGCCAGCCCGCGGCGCGCCGGACGGTGACGACGGACAGCAGCAGCGGACCGAGGACTTCGAGCGTGACCGCGGCGCCCAGCGGAAGGCGGTCGATCGCCTGGTAGAAGAGGGTGTTCATACCAGCCAGCGCAGCGCCGAACGCGGCGATGAGCGCCCAGTCCGCCCGCCGGTGGCCGCGTATCCGTGGCCGGCACGCCACCAGGAGCACGACGGCGGAGACGACGAGGCGCAGTGCCACGATGCCCAACGCCCCAGCCCGGGAAAACAGCGACGTGGCCACCGCGGCCCCGAACTCCTGGGAAACCATCGCACCCACGACCAGGCCCGTCCCTGGCACCGGGCCGCTCGCCCGGTGGCCAGGAGCCCCACCCTTGGGAAGCGCGGCACCGGCAGAGTTATGGGTGGCGGCGTGCACATCGGTCATGGCTTCGACGCTACGGACGGCCTGTCGACGTGTGAAATGCCGATTCACCAGTGGTTATGCTTGGCGGGTATGACTGTGGAGCTGAGACACCTGCGGGCCTTCCTCGCCATCGCGGACGAAGGCACCATCACCCGCGCCGCCGCGCGTCTGCACACCAGCCAGCCCGCGCTCTCCCGCACCCTGAGGGCGTTGGAGGACCACTTGGGCGTGCGGCTCATCGACCGCTCCACCCACCACCTGCGCCTGACCGACGCCGGGAAGACGTTCCGCGCGCGGGCAGCCACCGCCGTGGCCGCCGTCGACGCCGCCCTCGACCCCCACCGCTCAGGCACCTGGCCTCTGCGGGTGGGACACGCCTGGTCCGCCCTCGGCCACCACACCACCACCGTGCTGCGCCACTGGCAGCAAACCCACCCCCAGATGCCCCTGGAACTGCTGCGCATCGACGACCGCACCGCCGGCCTGACCACCGGCCGTGTCGACGCCGCCCTGCTGCGCGGCCCGCTGGACCTCCCCGGCGCGCGCAGCACCCTCCTGTTCCACGAGCCACGCATCGCTGCTGTCTCCGCGGACAGCGCTCTGGCCGCGAGGACGGAACTGGCCCTGGCTGACCTGACCGACCAGACGGTGGTACTCAACACCGTCTCCGGCACCACCACGCTCACCCTGTGGCCCGAAGCCTCCCGGCCGACCGCCGTGCTTGAGGTAGGCAATACCGACGACTGGCTGGCCGCCATCGCCGCGGGCCGCGGCGTGGGCGTCACCCCCGCCGCAACCGCCGACATGCACCCCTACCCCGGCGTCACCTACAGCCCCCTCACCGACGCGCCCACGCTCCCGCTGCACCTGGCGTGGAACGACCCTCCCAGCCACCCTGCCGTCGCAGATCTGGCCGCCTGTATCCGGGAGATCATCAGCCCACCCGGCAGGCACCCCGACGCAAAGTAGGCCCATGCTCGGACACCGCGATGTCGGGGCAGACGTGAGAACAGGTGCGGGGAACCACAGAACAAGCAGTTTCGGCCAGGGCGGCAACAGCCGGCCGGCCAGGCGCTGTCCGACCTCGTGTACATCGACCCCTTCCGAACCGAGTGCTCCCACACTCGTCAACAGCCGTTGTCGTGACGTGACATGCGGCCACGGAGACTCCGCAAAAACCCGTTGGCGGACGAGGGCGACCACTGTTAAGTTTCCGGAGGCCGTGCGAGAGATCGAGGAGGTGGTACCCGTGAACGCAGTATCGACATGGGTGCTCCCCTCCGGGGTCGCGGTCGGGCGATAGGCAGGTCGTCCGGGAGCGCCGTTCCAGTGCACTCCCGAAAGGCACGATCATGCATTTCACTTCCGAGCAGCGCCTCGACGACGGCGTCCTCGAACGCGAATTCACCCTCGGTGAGATCCCCGGCATCCTCTGGACACCCGCATCCGCATCCGCACCTGTGCCACTGATCCTGCTCGGCCACCCTCCCCTCGGGCTGCGCAAGATGTACCCCCGACTGGTGGCCCGGGCCCGGCACTCCGCGGCGGAGGGCTTCGCCACGGCCACCATCGAGCTCCCCGGAAGCGGCGACCGGCCCCGTTGGCCCGCCGCCGAGCAGGCCCGCGCCGACCTGCGCCGGGCGATGGAGGCCGGCGGGCCGGTCAGCGACGAGGTCGTCGACGCCCTCGTCCTCCCGCTGGTCGACAAGGCGGTCCCGGAATGGCAGGCCGCCCTGGACGCCCTCCTCTCGCTGCCCGAGATCGGCGGCCCGGTCGGGTACTCGGGGGGAGTGATCTCCATCGGCATCCGGCTGGCGGTCGTCGAGCCTCGCGTCTCGGCCGCCGTTCTGTTCGCCGGGAGTTTCGTGCCTCGCGCCCTGTTCGAGGAGGCCCGGCAGGCCACCATTCCCCTGCACGTCCTGCTGCAGTGGGACGACGAAGGGAACGACCGGCAGGCGGCCCTGGACCTGTTCGACGCCTTCGGCTCCAAGGAGAAGTCCCTGCACGCCCATCTCGGCGGGCACGCCGGCGTCCCGCAGTTCGCGGGGGACGCCGCGGCCCAGTTCTTCACCCGACATCTGAAGTGACACCGGGCCGTCGGACCGGCAGCAGACGGTAGCTGATGTCGGCCGACATGCCGCTCATCAAGGACATGTCCCGGCCCTCCGCAGCTCTCTACGCCGTGGGCCCCTGCTGAACTCTCGGCAGGGGCCCGTGCTGCCTGAAGTCATGAACTGTTCGTTTTCTGCAGAGCTTCGAGTGCTGCCCGAACTCGTGGTCAGGTGCTGCCGGTTCTCGGGTTCTGGCTCAACTTCTGTGTAGGTGCCCTCAGGAATTACCGGCGCCGACCGGCCTGTCTCACTCCACCTGAGCAGCGAACTCCCCGCAGGTTATGCGTCATCGCCGCGTTGGTGAGCGGCCCCGAGGCGTCTGAGGGCTTCCAGTTCGGTTCGAGGGAAGTGCTCGCCCCATTTGCTGCGGTATCCGCTCTCGCCATAGGTCCGCGCCACCTCCTCGAAGCAGCGGATCACGGCTCGGGCCACCGCGTCGACGTGGAGCTGGCTCGTCCAGATCTCTGTGCCCTTGTTGTCGTGGTCGCTGCCGTCCTCCAGTTCCAGGATGCGGATCCAGACGTCGTCGTCTTGGCGGTAGAAGATCCACCGGTAGGCGGTCGGTTCGGCCTCGAACTGCGCTCGGGTCTCCGACTCGCCCGCGACGAGGCGGCTCACCGCAGTCAGGAGATCCTCTGGGGCACTGGTGATGTAGGACGCGGTGAGGTCGGCCTTCGCCCGGCGGTCCTCAACGGTGCAGTCGGCCCACCCATGTCCGTCCAAGGTCCAGGTCATCCGCATGTCGCTGTCGTCTGGTGAGGTCATAGGGGGAACGTAGGCCGGCATCGCGGCCGTCGCATCGCGATTCTCCCGGGCAGAGAGACAGAGCAGCAGGTGGCCAAAGGGGCTGAGACACGCGACCAGTTGTCGCAACGGCCTCTCGGGCGCGGCGGTGAGTAGGGATACTCACGACGGGGCGAGGGTGGCTCCTGTCGTGAGCTTGGCCTTGGAACGGGGGACGCGGAGGTGCGGGAGCGATGCATGGGAAAGGGTGCCGTCAGTGCGTCCGGACAGAGCGGGTCCGGGCAGCGCGGCAGGGGTGCCGTGATGGCGGCCATGGTCGTCCTCGCGACGATTTCGCTCGGCGCCTGCGGCACGGAGGTAGCGGCGACAGGGGCGGCCGGCGGGACCACGCCCCATGCGACCGGTACCGCCCCGAGCCCCTCCGTGAGGTCTCCCTACGTGGAGCCGGGGGCTGGTGACGGGGCCCCTCACTACCGCGAGAACAACGGCTTCCGGATCTCGGGCGACATGTCAGCCGCGAGCGCCAAGGACGCCCAGCGGGAGGCCGACCGCATCGAGCCGGTGCTCAAGCGGCTGTGGCAGCAAAGGATGTGGGACCCGAAGACCGTCCGCGCTGCGATGCTGAAGCTCGGTTACCCGGAGGAGCGTTTCGACGCCAAGGGGAACCTGCTCGGCGGGACACTGCGGGTCGAGCCGATGGACTCGCGCTACGAGAACGGCCGGGAGGTCCGGCCCGAGGGCGCGCTGGTGGGCCTGCGCGTCCATGACGACGCCTGCGTCACCGCGTTCGTGCAGAAGACCAACTTCCAGGTGTCGACCAACGGACCCTACCCGGAGACCGGTTGCTTCGAGCCACCGGCGGGTCACTGAGAGCCGACGGCGGTTTCCTCGCAGCCTCTTGGCCGGCCACATGCTGGGCGCATTGGGGGGCCGGGTCAGTTCACGGTTTCCGGGCGGAGCGCGGGCGTGGCCGTGAAGGCCCTCCACGACGCGCGTTCGACGACCAGGCGGCGCAGCGTGCGTAGCTGGCGGGGGGCGTTCCAGCCGAGTACGCCGACCACCCTCCCGTGGTGGCCGTAGGCGGCGGCGAACTGGCCGTCGACCGGGTCGCCGTGGACGATCCGCAGGTCCGCGTCGGGTGGGAAGATGCCGTACGCCTGGATTCTGGTGTCGTACTGGTCGGTCCAGAAGTAGGGCACGGAAGCGAACGGGGTGGCATCACCGAGCAGGTTGCCGGCTGCGGCCATGGCCTGTGCGGTGGCGTTCATCCGGTGTTCCAGCCGCATACGGGTGCCGAAGTGCGGGTTGGGCCAGGTGGCGACGTCGCCGGCGGCGTAGATACCGGGTCCGGCCTGGCACAACGCGTCGCACACCACACCGTCCCCCAGGCGCAGGCCCGAGCCGGTCAACCAGCCGGTCGCGGGGGCGGATCCGAGGGCCAGGACGACGGCGTCGGCCGACAGCGTGGTGCCGTCACCGAGTTCCACCCCGGTCACCCGGCCGCCTGCACCGCGTAGGCGGCGCACCGGTATCCCGCAGCGCAGGCGGGTGCCGTGGTCGCGGTGCAGGCCGGCGACGAGCGCGCCGATGCGGTCGCCGAACGGGCGACGCACCGGGACGGGCTCCGGCTCGACAACAGTCACCTCCAGGCCCATGGTCCGGGCCGCCGCGGCGACCTCGGTGCCCAGGAATCCGGCACCGACCACGACCACCCGGGCCCCGGTGAGCAGCGCGGCACGCAGGGCGAGAGCGTCGTCGAGCGTGCGCAGGACGTGGACCCCGGCCAGCTCGCTGTCGGGAAGGCGCCGGGGGGCCACGCCGGTAGCGATGACCAGACCGTCGAAGCCGATGCTCTCGCCGTCGCCCAGGCGTACCTGGCCGCCCTCCACGTCGAGGGCGGTGGCACGCTGTCCGAGCCTCAGGTCGGCCTCCAGCCGCGCCAGGTCCTGTGGGGAGCGCAGGGTGGCCCGTTCGGGCTCCCAGGCGCCGGTGAGGATCTGCTTGGACAGCGGCGGCCGGTCGTACGGCGGATGCTGCTCCTCGCCGATCAGGGTGAGGTCACCGCCCCAGCCTCTGCGGCGGAGGGTCTCGGCCGCGGTCAGGCCTGCGGCCGAGGCCCCGACGATGACGATCCGCTTCACTCCTTGTCCTCCTGCTCTTCCACCCAGATCGCCTGGGCCGGGCAGAGCGCGGCGGCCTGCCGGACGTCGTCCGCCAGGTCCTCGGGCGGGGTCTCGGTGAGCAGGACGACGATGCCGTCCTCCTCGCGCTGGTCGAACACCTCCGGTGTGGCCAGCACGCACTGGCCGGAGGCGACACACTTGTTCTGGTCGACGATCACCTTCATCGGATCCTCCTGTTCTGCGCGGCACTCGGCCGCGATCACATTCCGCGCGGCTCTCGGCCGCAATCACCTTCCGCGCCGCTCGGCCGCGATCACCACGTGACGGGCAGCTCGTAGACGCCGTAGACAGCCCCGTCGTGCTTGAACGGGATCGCGTCGAGATCTATCGCCGGCCGCAGGTTCGGGATGCGGCGGTAGAGGGTGCCGTAGACGACCTGCAGTTCCACCCGGGCCAGCGGCTGGCCCAGGCACTGGTGGACGCCGAAGCCGAAGGCCACGTGGTGGCGGGGGTTGCGGTCGACCTCGAGCCGGTCGGGGTCGGGGAAGGCGCCGGGGTCGCGGTCGCCGATGTCGTTGGCGAGGATGACGCCGTCGCCGGCGCGGATGGTCTGGCCGCCGATCTCGATGTCCTCCAAGGCCACGCGGCGCCGTCCGCTGTGCACGATCGTCAGGTAGCGCAGGAGTTCCTCGACCGCCGAGGCGATCAGCTTCGGATCGTCACTCTCGCGCAGCTGGGCCAGTTGGTCCGGGTGCTGTAGCAGGGCCAGGGTGCCCAGCGCGATCATGTTCGCCGTCGTCTCGTGCCCGGCGATCAGCAGCAGCATCCCCGTGGCGGCCGCTTCACGCCGGGAGAGTTCGCCGGCGCGGACCCGTTCGGCCAGCCTGGAGAGCAGGTCGTCTGCCGGGTGGGCGAGCTTGTCGCCGATTATCCCGTCCAGGTAGTCGCTCAGCCGCTGGCCGGCCGCCCGCGCCTGCTCACGCGTTGCGCTGCGCTTGACCAGCGTCCTGCTGTTGGCCTGGAAGAAGTCGTGGTCGGCATACGGGACGCCCAGCAGCTCACAGATCACCAGCGAGGGCACCGGCAACGCGAACGCCTGGACGAGGTCCACCGGCTTCGGTCCGGCGAGCATGGCGTCGATCAGGCCGTCGACGATCTTCTGGATCGCCGGCCGCAGCGCCTCCACGTGCTTGATGGAGAAGGCCGCGGTGGCCATCCGGCGCAGTCGGGCGTGCTCCGGATCGTCCATCGAGATGAAGGCCCGCGACCGCGCGCGGCGCTCCTTTTGGCCTGGGCCTTGATGGGGGTAGTGCGGGTGGGTGTCGTCCGAGCTGATCCGCGGATCGGCCAGCAGCATCCGTATGTCCTCATAGCGAGTGACCAGCCACGGGGTGCTGCCGTCCCATAGCCGCACCCGGCTGATCGGAACCTGGGCCTGCAGCGTGTAAAGGGCCGGCGGCGGGTCGAACGGGCAGCCGGCCGCCCGGGTCATGGGGTAGTCGGGTACCTCCGCCGACGGCGCATCGGTGCCGGGTGCCGAGATGGTGCTCATGGTTCTCCGCCCTCTCCGGAAATCTGAATATGGGGCAGGCGCCAGGACCGGGGCCCGGCACGCGAGAGGCGCGACGGGGCAGCGGAGCGGGTACTGCCTGCAGGAGGAGACACCGAAGAGCGCACCCCGGGGGGTTCAGGAGGCCGCACCGCCACGGGTGGTGCGGGAACGCGGAGCTTCCCGGAGCATGCGCCGGACGATGGGCAGGGCCCGGTGCATGGCCTCGCTCAACACCTGCACGTCCTGCTCGGGCAACGCGGCCAGCAGGCCGGCCACCCGGGCGTCGCCCTCCCGGCGGCGCTCGGCCAACAGCTCACGCCCGGCATCCGTGATGGCGACCAGGCGGACCCTCCCGTCTTCGGGATCGGCCACTCGCGATGCCAGGCTCTGCGCTTCCAGCCGCTGCACCAGCACGGTCATCGACGGCTGGGCGAGGCCCTCCGCCGCAGCCAGCGCGGTCAGCCGGACCGGGCCCTCCCGCTCCAGCCTGCCGAGCGTGGCGGCCGTGGTCAGACTCATGCTGCCCTGCCAGTTCGACAAGAGGTGCCAGATCATCCCGGTGGCCAGCTCGTGCAGCGCCGCCGCCACCTCCTGGGGACTCTCTTCAGGCGTCTCATCCATATGTCCATATATAGCACTCTCTATATAGACTGTCTATATAGAGAGTGCTATATATGGGTTTGGGACCCGTTAGGGGTTCTGGTCAGAACCAAGGCGCCACCGCGGCGCCGGAAGAAGGTGATCACTGTGACCTACGCCTACGCCCCAGCCCTCTCCGCGTCGCAGGCCGCCCCCTGGCCCCTACTGGCATCGGGCAGCGCCTGGCCCCTGGCGCACCGCCCGGAAGCCGCCGGAGAGGCTCGCAAGATCACGAAAG
This sequence comes from Streptomyces sp. NPDC058246, assembly GCF_042881985.1. Classification (NCBI taxonomy): domain Bacteria; kingdom Bacillati; phylum Actinomycetota; class Actinomycetes; order Kitasatosporales; family Streptomycetaceae; genus Streptomyces; species Streptomyces sp. NPDC058246. Next base: position 121,473 of record NZ_JBHVWZ010000023.1, read on the forward strand.
AGGTCCTCGCCCGGTGGGAGGTCGCCGAGGAAGCAGCCGACTCGGTGCTGCTGACCGTCTCCGAACTCGTCACCAACGCCGTGGAGCACGCTCAGCCCCCGCTGAACCTCGAACTGAGCCGCGACCCGGGCACCCGGCGCGTGCACATCGAAGTGTCCGACGGAGGCCCTGCCGCCACGGACGGCGACTGGGCGGCCGGCGGCACTCCCGACGAGCACGGCCGCGGGCTGGAGATCATCGACCAGCTCGCCTCCGCGCATGGCGACCACCAGGAGCCCGGACACTCCATCCACTGGGCCGACGTGAACGCACGCGACTGGCCGGACCCATGGCTTGTCGCCACGCCGAAGGCGCCGCTGCCCCACACCAGTCGGTGATCGGGAGGTGACCGCCGGACGCCACGGATGCGGCTTCTCGGTGGGGTCGGTCAAGGCAGGATCTCGACGTACCCGTCGGTTCCGTGCACGCGGATCCGCTGCCCGTCCCGGATCAGCCGGGTGGCCTGCTCCACGCCCACGACGGCCGGCAAGCCGTACTCCCGGGCGATCACTGCGCCATGGGTCATCAAGCCGCCCACCTCCGTCACCAGGCCCGCGATTCCGACGAACAGCGGCGACCAGCTGGGGTCCGTGTGGGCCGTGACCAGGATGTCGCCCGCCTCGAGATCGGCCTCCGCCATGTCGAGGATGACGCGGGCCCTCCCCTCGATGGTCCCGGCGGAAACGGGGAGGCCGATCAGGGCACCGGCCGGCACGTCGTCGCGCCGGTACGCCCCGGTGACGGCCTCACCGTCCGATGTGAGGACCCGCGGCGGTGTGAGTGCGTGGTACGACCGGAACGCGTCCTTGCGCTGCTGGATGAGCCGGTCATCCACCTGGTTCGAGCGCACGACGTGGTGCAGTTCCTGGAATGTGAGGTAGAAGATGTCCTCCTTCTCAGGAAGCACGCCTGCCTGCACGAGGCGCTCGGCCTCCTCCAGCAGGGCCTGCTTGTAGACGAAGTAGCGGCTGACGATGCCGTACTTCGGGTACTCCCGGTACCCGATGAAGGTTCTGACCTGGTCGATCATCCGCTTGGCCACGTCGGCTTTCTGGTCCCCGTCCGGCAGGGCCCGCAAGCGTGACAGCACGTCCTGTTCCTTCTTCTGCGCCTTCCGCCGCCCTTGCTCGAAGCGCCGCTCGGCGGCGCCCGGCTCGAAGTTCCTGACGTTGTCGAGGATCACGGGCACGAGCGTGGTGGGGCGCTCGCGCCAACGTGGCCTCGTGATGTCGATCTCGCCGACGCAGCGCATGCCGTAACGGTCGAGGTAGGCCTCGATGGCGTCGCGCGCCTCGGTCCCGCCCGCGAGCTTCGCCAGCTCGTCCAGGAAGCCCTCGTCCTCGACGCCCTGCAGGAAGGCGACCACCTCCGGATGCGGGCGGATCACGTCCGCGACGTCGAGCAGCGCCAGTCCCATCTCCGAGGTGACGTTGTCGGGGGCGGACAGTGTGAGCGTGTCAGCCGCGTTCTTCTCGCCCAGCCACTCCTGCAGATTGTCGTTGAGCCACCACGTGGCCTCCATCCCCGCCATGATCGCCTGCATGTTCAGCGGGTCACTGAGGACTCGCTTGTGCTCCTTGAAGGCCTCCAGCAGGAAGTCGAACAGCGCCGGTCCGGTCTTCGTCCGGATGTCGCGCTCCAAGGCGGCGACGGACACCTGGCTGCGCTCGATCAGCTCGGTGACGATGGCCGGATCGGGCTCGATCGGGGCAGGCGCACCGCCGGCCGGAGGCCCGCCGGGACCCGCGTCCGGGAGCGACGGGACGAAATCGTCGCGGTCGAGGACGGTCTCCAGCGCGTCTCTGACCAGCGGGTCGCCTCTCCCCACAAGGTCCAGGAGGCCGGCGCGGCTCGCGGGCGAGGCCAGGCGCCGGGTGACGTCGACGAACAGCCTCCCGCCGGCCTCGTGCATCGGCACCATGGCCGTCAGCTGCCACACGGAGAGCCCCAGGGGCTTCATCGGGTCGGTCATCATCTGCTGATGACCGACGGAGACGTAGACGTGATTCTCCTGGTCGCCGGCCTCGGGGATGGGGAACAGCGTCGTGATCGGCCGGCTCTGAACGATCTGGAAGGCGTCGTCGACCAGGCACCATTCGATGTCCTGCGGGCTGCCGAAGTGTGCTTCGATCCGCCGCCCGAGCCGCACGAGCCGCACCACCTGCGCATCCGTCAGCGCCGACTGCTCCTGGCGCTGCGAGTCGACCGCCACTTCCTGCGTCCCACCGGCCGGCAGGGCGTGAACGGCACGCAGTTTGGCGGCGATCGCCTTGGCGACGACCTCGCCGTGGCGCACCTTGAAGACGTCCGGGTTCACCAGGCCGGAGACCAGGGCCTCGCCGAGGCCGAAGCCGGCGTCCACGGTGGCGACCTGCCGGTTGCCCGTGACGGGGTCGGCCGTGAACAGGATGCCGGCCGCATGCGGGAAGACCATCTGCTGCACGACCACGGCCATGTGGACCGTACGGTGGTCGATGCCGTTCCGCTGACGGTAGGTCACGGCCCGCTCGGTGAACAGCGAGGCCCAGCACCGGCTGACGTGCTGGAGGATCGCCGCCTGCCCCACGACGTTCAAATACGTGTCCTGCTGGCCGGCGAAGGAGGCCGTCGGCAGGTCCTCTGCCGTCGCGCTGGATCGGACGGCGTAGGCGGCTTGCTCGCCGAGTTGGGCGAGTGCGCGGGTGATCGCCTCCGCGACGTCGCCGGGGACGGCGATCCCTTCGATGGTCCGGCGGATCTGCGCGCTGAGCGTGCGGATCGCCTCCCGGTCGTCCGGGTTCAGGCGCGACAGCTGATCGAGCCGATCGTCGATCGACGGCGCTTCCGCCATGGCCCGCCGGAAGGCGTCCGTCGTCACGCAGAAGCCGGCCGGCACGCGGATGCCTTCGATCCGCGACAGCCCGCCCAGGTGCGCGCCCTTGCCGCCGACGACCGCGACCTGCGTCGCGTCAACCTCTTGAAGATCCCACACGTACTGCTCGATCACCGCGATGCCTCCGAGGCAGTCGTGTCCCGTTGCACCGCACCGGCCGATCGGATCACCGGCGCCTCCAGCCCTGTCACACCTCGCATCAGGCACGTCCCCGTCTCTGGCTGCCCTCCCTGTGACGAGTCGGCCGGACGCTCCGCCCAGCCGGGCGGCGCGCACCCTCGCGCCGCCGCCCCGAGCGCTCGCGACCGCAACTCCGGTCCCACCGCTGGTTCGACGTCACCGCGTCCCCCATACGCCGACAACACACGCACGTCGTGCCCCCAATTCCGCAGGTTGTGGCCTCGGCCGACGATTCTGCGCCTCCACCCGGGCCTTGCCGCAAGCCCCCCAGTGCGCTATACGTTGAGAGTGGCAAGGAGAGAGATCTCCTTGCCGTTGCCTTTTGCGTCCGCTGCAACTGACCAGCTTCTCGCGAAGCGGTGGCGCGCGGCGTACGGGTAGGCGTTGTTGTCGGCCGGCACGCAAGCGAACGGCCCCACGCCATCCATGTCCGACACACTCGTCCTGGAACTCCTTGCTCCGCACCGACGATCCGACGGTGGTCCCGGTCACGGGCCCGGTCGGCACTGTCGTCTCGCTGGGCCCGGCCTGATCAGCACGGGTCGGGATCGGAGTGGCTTGTCCGGGCTGTGGCGGGTGTCGTCCCGCCGCAGCCCTCAGCCCAGCAACAACGACCTGGGCTGAGCGGAGAGCGCCTGGTCGAGCACCAGGGACGCCGCTCCCACCGCGGCCACGTTCTCGCCGAGCGTGGTGGCGGCCACCGTGGTCGGATGGGTCGCCCTGACGAAGGGCGAGCTGGCGACCATCGGTTCCACAGTGGTCAGGAGACGGTCGGCGAGCAACTGCCAGGTCGGACCGCCGAAGACGATGGTGTCGACGTCGAGGAGCGTCGCCGCCGCGCAGACGCCGCGACCGATGCGAATACCCAGGCGCTCGATGATGCCGTCCGCCTCTGTCTCTCCCCCGGCGGCCAACGTCGCCAGCCGCTTCAGACCGCGCTGCGCGTCGGCCGGGTCCCGCACTGTGTACTCGGCGCCGAGAACGCCCAGGGCGATGGCCTCGTCCACGAGGGTCCGGGTCGAGAAGGCCGCGCCGAGGCCGCCCACCTCACCCGCGTTTCCGGACACCCCTCGCAGCACCGTGTCCTCCACCACGAGCCCCATGCCGGACCCGGTGCCGAGGTAGAAGAAGAGCAGGTTGCGGCTGTCGGTGGCCGCACCGGCCCACCGTTCGGCGACGACGGCGGCCGTGACGTCCTTGTCGAGCAGTGCCGGGAACCCGGTCGCCTCGCTGAGCCGGTCACGCAGCGGATAGCGGCCCCAGCCGTGCAGTTCGGGCGGTTCGACGACCCATCCGGCCGCCGCGTCGATGGGCCCCGGCGCGGCGATGCCCAGGCCCAGGACGCGCATCGCGTCCACACCGGACTCGGCCACCAGGGCGGAAACCGACGCCGCCATGTCCGCGACGGTCCCGTCGGTGTCCCCGCCGCTCGGGGTCCGCGTGCTGCGCTGTCCCACGACCGTGCCGAGCAGGTCCACCAGGACGCAGGTGATGACCGCCGGATCCAGGTGGACGCCGACGGCGTACCGGGACGTGGGGACGATCTCCAGGAGCGTGCGGGGCTTCCCGGTGCCCGTGTGGTGCTTGCCCGATTCACGAGCCACGCCCTGGTCGATCAGGCGCCGCGTGATGTTCGAAACGGTCTGCGCGGACAGACCGGTGGCCTGCGCGAGTTCCACCCGGCTCAGACCCCCGCGCTGGCGGCGGATGGCGTCGAGGATCACGGACTCGTTGAAGTCCCCCATGCGTGGCAGGTTGGTGCCGCGCCGGATGGCGACCTTCTCGGTCTGCGCCTGCTCGCTCTTCGCCATCTTCGTCGTCAATGTCCCTCCCCGCCGCCTCGGCGGCTTCAGATCGATGGAATCGTACGATGCGTGGCGGCCGGTGTGCCGGGACGTGCCCGCGCTGCCTCACCCGTCCGCCACGGGACGTCAGTTGGCCGCGCCGCTCGCCCGCCGAAGACGCAGCGTCCGGATCTGGAAGGGCCGCAGCCGCAGTTCGACGGTTGCGTCGTCCAAACCCTGGGAAAGCTCCCGCTCCGGGCGCTCCAGGAGGTCGCAGTCATGTACCGCGGTGAGCGGGAAGCCCGCCGTCAGGCGCGCGGTGACCGCTCCGCCGCACGCCTCGTACAACCGCACCACGACGTCGCCGCTGCGGTCGTCGGCGAGCTTCACGGACTCCACGACCACGTCCTGGGTGTCGAGCGCGACCAAGGGGCGGGTCTGCCCTGGGGCGGGGCGCAGAGGCAGGTTGAGCGCGTATCCCCCGGCGATCGCTTCCTCGATGCGGGCGCCGGCGAGCAGCGCGTAGCTGAAGCGGTGGTGTCCCCGGTCGGCCTGCGGGTCGGGGCTGTGCGGTGAGCGCAGCAGGGAGAGCCGGACCGTGGTGGTGGTTCCGCCGTCCTCCCGGGTGTCGCGGCGGATGTCGTGGCCGTACGTGGAGTCGCCCAGCAGGGCCGCACCCCAGTGCCGTTCCCCGACGTGCACCCAACGGTGCGCCCACAGCTCGAAGCGGGCCGCGTCCCAGCTGGTGTTCTCGTGCGTGGGGCGCTGGACGTGCCCGAACTGGATCTCGGCGCTCTCCCGTTCCGCGTGCACGTCGAGCGGCCAGGCCGCCTTCAGTACGGTGTCGCGCTCCTGCCAGTCGATGTCGCTGCGGACGGTCACCTGGCGGGATTCGGCGGCGAGCTCGATGTGCTGGACGAAGCGGGACGCGCCGTGGGTGCGCTCGACCCGCACCGAGGCGAGCAGCGGCCCTTCGTCGACGAGGGTCACCGCGTCGGCCTCGGCGAGGTCGCACACCGTGTCGCGGTAATACGTGTCGATGTTCCACGCCGACCACAGATTCGGGTCGTCGGGGTGGAGCTGCAGAAGGTTGCCGACGGTGCCGGGCGCGATGGTCTCGCGCTGCGCCGTGTGGTCGTACACGGAGGTGATCAATCCCCGGCGGTCCACGACGACGGTGACGACTCCGTTGTCGAGGACGAAGCCGCCGTCCTCGGCCGCGGCCGTCACCTCACCCCGGTGGGCGCCGACCGCAACGCCGGATGAGAGGGCGTCGGCCTCGGCGAGCACGGCGGTGCGGCCGTCCGCCAGACGCTGCGCCCCAGAGAAGTCCGCATCCTCGACCACTGCGACCTCGCGCCGCGCGTACGGGCCTGCGTTCAGCAGCGCCGGACGGCCGGGGAAGTGGCCGGTCGCCTCGGCGACGAGCGCCTCCAGTTCGGCGTGGATCGCGCCGTACTCGCGCTCGGCCTGCTCGTGCACCCAGGCGATGGAGGAGCCGGGAAGGATGTCGTGGAACTGGTTGAGCAGGACTCGGCGCCACAGCGATTCAAGCGCCTCGTACGGGTAGGCGGCCCCGGCGCGTACCGCGGCTGTGGCCGCCCACAGCTCCGCCTCGCGCAGCAGTGCCTCGCTGCGCCGGTTGCCACGCTTGGTGCGGGCCTGGCTGGTGTAGGTGCCGCGATGATTCTCCAGGTACAACTCGCCTCGCCACACGGGCAGTTGGTCCCGTTCAGCGCGGGCAGCCGCGAAGAACGCGTCCGGCGTCTCGAGCACGACCTTCGGCGAGCCCTCCAGGTTGCGCAGCCGGCGGGCCTTCTCCAGCATGGAGCGGCTTGGGCCGCCACCGCCGTCGCCGTAGCCGAACGGGACGAGGGAGCGGGTGGCCACGCCCTTGTCCGCGAAGTTGTCCTCGGCATGTGCGAGTTCGGCAGCCGTCAGGGACGCGGTGTAGCTGTCGACGGGCGGAAAGTGGGTGAAGATGCGCGAGCCGTCGATGCCTTCCCAGTCGAAGGTGTGGTGCGGCAGCTTGTTCGTCTCGTTCCATGAGAGCTTCTGCGTGAGGAACCATTCGGCGCCCGCAAGTTTGGCGAGCTGCGGGTAGTTGGCGTTGTAGCCGAACGAGTCGGGCAGCCACACCCCCTTCTGCTCGACGCCGAACTCCTCCTCGAAGAAGCGCCGCCCGTACACGAGTTGGCGGGCAAGCGCCTCGCCGCCGGGCAGGTTGCCGTCGGCCTCGACCCACATCCCGCCGACGGGGACCCAGTTTCCGTCGGCCGCCGCCTTCTTCATCCGGGCGAAGATCTCCGGCCGCTGCTCCTTCATCCAGGCGTACTGCTGCGCGGAGGAGCAGGCGAAGACCAGTTCGGGGTACTCCTGGGCGAGCACGGTCATGTTGGTGAAGGTGCGTGCGCACTTGCGTACGGTCTCGCGCACCGGCCACAACCACGCCGAGTCGATGTGCGCGTGACCGACGGCGGCGACCGTGTGGACGGAGGCATGGGCGGGCCGGGACAGCACGTCGGTGAGACACCTACGTGCCTGCGCTGCCGAGTGGGCCACATCGGCGGGGTCGACGACGTCGGCGGCGCGGCGGAGCGCGTAGAGGATCTCGTGACGCCGGGTGGAGCCGAGCGGCAGCTCGTGCATCAGCTCGTCGAGCACCTCGATGTCGTGGATGAGGTGCCATACGTCGTCGTCGCGCACGGCGATCTCGGCCTGCTTGAGACGGTAGAGATGCTCGGTGCCCGCCGTCTCGCGTGAGCCGTGGTGAATGTGCAGGGCGGCGCTGGCCACGATCGGCGGGTTGGCGGCAAGCTCGACGAGCAGGCCCACGGGGTCGCCGCCGGTCGCGGACTCGGCCAGCAACACGCTGCGGTTGTACGGGTGCAGGCCCTGCATCGGCGCGCCGTCGGCGTCGTGCACGAGGCCCTCGGCCTGTCCTCCGGGCCCCTTGGTGAGGTCGAAATCGAGGTCGAAGACGGCCTCGACGCGGCGCCCGGCCCACTCCTGCGGTATCCGACCGGTCGCCCGCAGCCAGGTCGTCGCCCAGGGGCCGCCCCACGTGGAGCCGAGCGCGAAGGGCTCATAGGGCGCGCTCAACGCGTCGGCCACAGGGACCGGTTCGCCCTGGACGAACCAGGCGCTCAGCTGGAGCGGGCATACGGCGCCGTAGAGGGCGGGACGGATCACCCCGTCGAGCACCTTGCGGATCCGGGCCTCGATGATCCGGCGGTCGTCATGCACGGCGGATGTCCTTCCAAGGGTCGTACGCGTCATTGTCGGGCGCGGGCACGTGGATGCTGTCGCGGGCCGCGCCCGGCCAGACGACGTCGGCGACGAGAGTGGCGCCCTCGGTCCGGGTGGTGACGTGGGGCAGAGCGGGGTCGGCGCCGCCGAGATGGATCAGGGCGACGTGGAGGGTGCCGTACGCGACGGATCCTTCGGTCGACACGACGGGGGTGGCGGAGCCGGCGCCGAGTGCGTTGCTGTCGTGTGCGAACGCCACTACGGAATGCGCCAGTTGACCGACGCCCAGGGCCACCGAGACCAGCCCGCCGGCGCCTTCCACGCGAGCCGTGCCGCCTTCCGAGCTGCCGAACGCCGTGCCCGGATCGACCGGCAGCGCCCAGCCGCCGATGCGCAGAACATGGCCGCCGGTGTCGTCGCCGTCGGCGGGGTCGACTCGGACGGCGCGTACCTCCACAGAGCCGCGCAGGGCGGAGCCGACGGTGATCCAGGGGCCGAGGGTATAGGGGGCGTCGGGGCCACCGAACACATCCCAGGTCGCGTCCTTGAGCCAGTGCGCCCGGCTGCGCGAGACGGCCGTGGTCTCCCCCAGGGACAGTCTGGTCGTGGGGCGCCGGTGGGAGGCGCGGCCCGTGGCGTCGAGCAGCACCACCGCGTTGTCGACCGGGTCGGCGTCGGCGCTGCCGCCGGCCACCGTCGGGTCACCGGAGGTCTCGGGCGCGGTGTGCGTGGAGTACGCGAAGCGGGCGTAGCAGGGGTCGTCGGCGTGCGGCCTGGCCGGGTCGGCGTGGTCGCCTCCGTGGTTGACGACGCGAACGACGCCGTCGGCCGCAGTGCCGGAGACAAGCCAGCCGGGCCCCTTCAGAGACCGAGCGAAGTCCGCTTGTTCCACGGCTAGTTGAGCAGTCGGCTCGGTCCACACCGGGTGGTCCTTCGGCAGCGCGAGGCCGATGAAGCCCTTGCTCGCCCAGTACGGTGACGCGGGTCCCGAGTAGCCCTGCAGGATGCCGCGGAACGGCCGGTGCCAGCCGAGAGTCAGCAGGCCGTCGGCGTCGGTCACGCCGTGCGCGGTGAAGTGGTCGAGCATGCGGTTCGCGAGCGCCCGCGTCTCCCCCGGCGCGAGCGGCGTGGCGTCGAAGAGGGCGCCGGTCCACACGGGCGCCAGGGCGGCGTGCCGGTAGGTGAGTGAGCGGCCCTGGATCAGCGGTGAGCCGTTGGCGCCGACCAGCAGCCGCTGGTCCTCGAGGAATCGGCGCAGCCTGCCCCGGTAGCGGTCCAGCAGTCCGCGCGGTGCGGCTGCGCCCAGGATGCGGCAGAACCACAGCGGGTACAGGTGCATCGCCCAGCCGTTGTAGTGGTCGAAGTTGCGATGTTCAGCGCCGGTCAGTCCGTCGGAATACCAGCCGTCGCCCGCGTACCAGCCGTCGGTCAGAGCAATGACCCGGTCGAGGTCCTGCTGACGCCAACTGCCGCCCACCGTGCGGGCGAAGGCCTCGGTGACACCCTGGAACCAGATCCAGTTGTTGCCGGGCATCGGGTCGGCGACCATCGGGGCGAGCCAGTCGAGGACGTTCTGCTTGACCCGGTCGTCGAGGCCGTCCCAGATCCACGGCCGGGTCTCGTGCAGCGCGAGCGCGATCGAGGCGGCCTCGACCTTGGCTTGGTTGGACTCGGCGAAGGTGGGCCAGCGCCCGGGGTTCGCCGGGTCCGTACCGGCGGTGAGACCGGCCGCGTACCAACCCGCGAGATCGTGCGGATCGGCGCCGCCGGATCCGGCGAGACGGAACGCGGCCAGCAGGAACGTACGGGCGAACCCTTCGAGGCCGTCGCTGTGCACACCGTTGTGGCTCGGCACACCCGGCAGGTTGATCAGGGCGTGGTCCTCGGCCGCGAACGGACGTACGGCGAGGAGCAGTTGGTCCGCGTACCGCTCCCAGTGGGCGCGGTCCTCGGCGGGCGTTCGGTTCATGAGTTGCGGATCTCCCAGGCCTGTTCGAACTCTCGGCGGATCTGGTCGCCGGCCTCCTTGCGCCAGTTCTTCATCGCGGCGTCCCACTCCTTGAGCGGCAGGCGGCCCTGCATGATGCCCTTGCGGGTGTCGTCGAGGAGCGTGCCGAAGAGCTTGGATTTCTTGGAGTCGGTCGGCGAGTACAGCGGCTCTGCGGGGTTGGGGATGAGCTGCTTGACGGCGGCCTTCTGGAACTCGTACTGCTCGGGGACGATGTCGGGCTTGGCCGGGTAGTACAGCGTGAACGGCGCGTCCGTCGCGAAGATCGTCGGCAGTGTGTTCTGCCGCCTGCGCCAGACCTGTTCTGCACCCACTTCTTGGTCCGTTCACTGACCAGGCTGTTGAGTGCGAGCGCGAGCAGGATCGGCGCCGGGAAGACGAACACGACCTGGACCAGGGTCAGTTCGAGGGTGTTGATCAGCGCGTGCACGAATTGGTCGTCGCCGTTGAACAGGACGTCGAAGTTGTCCAGGCCGTTCCACGGGCTGTGCAGGATGCCGATGTACGGCTGGTAGTCCTGGAAGGCGATGACGTTGCCGAGCAGTGGGATGTAGTGGAAGAGGAGCAGTACCACGAGTCCTGGTATCAGGAACCAGAACAGCGCCATGTCGCGGCGTCGCCGAGGACGCAGGCGACGTGGACGGCCCTTGTCCGCGCGCCCTGCGTCCTGGTCCGGGCGCGCGGCGCGTTGCTGGAGTGTGGTCATGGGGTGCGGCCCTTTCACCGGGAGAGCGTCGTCTTCGGCGGCCCCGGGTTGGCAGGGATGTCGTCAGGCCAGCCGGGGCAGTGCGTCGCGGGTGACTTCGCCGAGCAGCGGTTCGCCCGTGAGCCACCGCTCGACCTCGTTGACCGCGTATTCTCCGAGCCGGCGGGTCTCGCTGCCCTGCGCGCCCGCGATGTGTGGCGTGAGCAGGACGTTGGGCAGCGTCACCAGGGGGTGGTCGGGTGGCAGCGGTTCGGGTTCCGTGACGTCGAGGTATGCATCCAGTCGGCCGGAGGTGCACTCGGCAGTCAGCGCCTCGGTGTCGACGAGGGCGCCGCGCGCGGTGTTGATGAGTGCTCCCCCGTCGGGAATTCGCGCGAGCAGGGCGGCGTCGAGCAATCCCACCGTCTCCGGCAGGAGCGGGGCGTGCACGCTGACGACTGTGGACCGGCGGCACAGTTCGGCGAGTTCGACGCATTCGGCGCCGAGGACGGCCGCCTCGTCGTCCGTCACGTACGGGTCGTGGAGCAGGATCCGGTAGCCCGCGTCTGTGCGGCGCAGTGCGGCCATGACACGGCGGCCGACGCGCGAGGCGCCGATGATGCCCACGGTCAGCCGGTCGCCGCCCCTGCGCGCATCGGACGGCGGCCAGCGGTCGGCGTAGCGGGCGGCCATGCCCAGGGTGCGTCGCGCGGCCAGCGTGATCAGTGCGACGGTGTACGAGGCGACGGGCACAGCGTTGGCGTCGGCGGCCGACGAGACAACGATGTCACGGTCCCAGAGAGCCTCGCTCACCAGTGACTTGACGGTTCCGGCGGCGTGCGCGACGAACTGCAGGCGCGACGCCGCCGCCAACACGTCGCCCGTCAGAGGAGGGCATCCCCAGCCACTGATGAGGATCTCGGCGTCGGCGAGCGCGGCCTTCAGATCAGTTGCCGCGTCGCTCGGCGCGGGGGCCGGGGCGAGCCGTACGAGGCTGTCGAGCCGTGCCCGTAGATCGGGCGGGAAGACGAGCCCGGCGACCTCGGGGCTCAGGACGCATACCGCCGTGGGACGGTCGGGGCGCGCCGAGGGTTCGGTCATGGCGGAACTCCTCTTTCCGGGTACATGGGCACGGGGGCGGCCGTGCCCATGCGGTTCGTCAGCTGCGCGGCAGGCGCAGGGTGACCATCTGGAACGGACGCAGGGCGAGAGCGAGCCCGTCACCGGTCTGGGCCGGCGGCTCGGCGTCGGCGAGCGGACGCTCCAACAGGTCGGTCAGCACGGCATGTTCGGCGGCGAAGCCGTCGATGCGAACGGTGGCGCGGGCCCGGCCGCCATGTGCCTCGTAGAGGCGTACCACCAGGTCGCCGCTGCGGTCGTCGGCGAGCTTCACGGCGCTGACCACGACGGCGTCGTTGTCGACGTCCACCAGGGGGGCGACGGCTTTGACGCTGCCGGTGACCGTGCGTTCCGGCAGGTTGGCCCGGTAGCCCTCCCTTACGGCGACCCCGATGGTGGCTCCCGGCACGAGTGCGTGGTGGAAGCGGTGCACGCCCTGATCGGTCTCCGGGTCCGGGTAGCGGGGCGCGCGCAGCATTGACGCACGCACCGTGGTCGTATCGGATGTGCGGGTCACATCGTGTCCGTAGGTCGCGTCGTTGACCACGGCGACGCCCCAGCCGGGCTCGTCGACGTGCACGAAGCGGTGGTTGCAGGCCTCGAACTTGGCCCACTCCCAACTGGTGTTCTGATGCGTGGGACGGTATGCGTGGCCGAACTGGGTCTCGGAGGCGTACCGGTCGGCCTTCACGTCCAGCGGGAAGGCGAGCTTGAGGAACTTCTCCGTCTCGTGCCAGTCGACCTCGGTGTCGATGTCGAGGCGCTTGGTGTCCGCCGGCACCGACAGATGCTGCACGACCCGGGATTCGCCGAAGGTCCGCTCGACGCGTACGGATCCGCCCTCGACCCGTAGATCGGCCACCTCGGTGAGGTCGCTGCCGACATTGCGGTAGAAGGCGTCGACGTCCCAGGCGTCCCACTGGTTGGGGAAGTCGGGGTGCAGCTGGAGCAGGCCCGCGGCCCGCCCTGGTGCGACAGCCTCCCGGTCTGCGGTGCGGTCGTATGCGGAGACGACCAGTCCTCGCTCGTCGATCTCGACCCGCAGCAGACCGTTGTCGAGGAGGTAGCCGCCGCCTTCGCGGGCGGCAGGCACCACTCCGCTGCCGTCGGCGGCAGCGGCCGATGCGCCGCACGCCGGCACTGAACGCCGGTTGTGCGGCGCCGAGTTGAACACGAGCTCGCTGCCGCCGGAGGGATCACCGGCGAGTGCCCGCTGGGCTCCCGCGATGATGTCCTCCAGGTCCTTCGCGAGCCGCGCGTACGTCTCGCGCGCCTCGCGGTGCACCCAGGCGATTGACGAACCCGGCAGGATGTCGTGGAACTGGTGCAGCAGCACCGTCTTCCAGATCCGGTCCAACTCTTCGTACGGATAAGGGAATTCGGTACGTGCGGCGGCGGTCGCCGCCCACAGCTCGGCCTCGGTGAGCAGTGACTCGCTGCGCCGGTTACCTCGCTTGGTCTGCGCCTGGCTGGTGAGGGTGGCGCGGTGCAGTTCGAGGTACAGCTCGCCGACCCACACGGGCGGATTCGGGTACTCGGCCTCGGCCTTGCCGAAGAACTCCTTCGGCGTCTCCCACTCCACGCTTGCCGCGCCCTGCAGGCTGCGCATCCTGGACGCCTTGGCGACCATCTCGCGCGTGGCGCCGCCTCCGCCGTCGCCGTATCCCGTCGGCGCGAGCGAGCGGGTGGCGGCACCCTTCTCCTTGAAGTTCCTGGCCGCATGGGCAATCTGACGACCGGTCATCTCGCAGTTGTAGGAGTCGACGGGCGGGAAGTGGGTGAAGATCCGGGTGCCGTCGATGCCCTCCCAGTTGAAGGTGTGGTGCGGGAAGTTGTTGGTCTTGCTCCAGGAGATCTTCTGTGTCAGCAGCCGGGTGGAACCCGCGGCCTTGATGATCTGCGGCAGGCCCGCCGCGAACCCGAAGGTGTCGGGCAGCCAGGCCTCGTCGTTCTCGATGCCGAACTCTTCGAGGAAGAACCGCTTGCCGTACACGAACTGCCGGGCCATCGCCTCCGAGCCCGGCATGTTGGTGTCCGACTCCACCCACATCCCGCCGGTGGGTACGAACCGGCCGTCAGCGACCGCCTTCTTGACCCGGGCGTACACCTCGGGCCGGTGTTCCTTGATCCAGGCGAACTGCTGCGCCTGCGACATGGCGAACACGAACTCCGCTTCCTCTTCGAGGAGTTGCGTCATGTTCGACGTCGTACGGGCAACTTTGCGGACCGTCTCGCGCAGCGGCCACAGCCACGCGGAGTCGATGTGCGCGTGGCCGACGGCGCTGATGCGGTGCGCAGAGGTCTCCGCGGGCGCCGACAGCACGCCGGCCAGCTCGGAACGGGCTGCTGCCGCTGTGCCGTTCACGTCCTGCAGGTCGACGGCGTCCAGGGCGCGGTCGACCGCGCGCAGGATCTCCCAGCGGCGCGCCCCGTCGACGGGCAGCTCGGCCATCAGCTCGCCGAGCACCTCCAGGTCCATGACCAGGTTCCACACCGTCTCGTCGAAGACAGCGAGACGCATCTCGCCGAGCACGTACTGGGGCGCGTTGCCGGCGGTGGCCTTGTCGCCCATGGGCGTCGGCTGGAACGGTACGCCGCTCGCGTCCAGGTCCGGATTGGACGCGGCTTCGATCCGCCAGTGCACCTGCTCCCCGCCCGCGGCGGGCGCGCCCACCCGGACGTAGTTGTTGCGCGGGTGGAGTCCCTTGACCGGGGTGCCGTCGGGCCCGTACACGAGGCCCTCGCACTGGAAGCCGGGTGTGCGCGGGGTGAAGCCGAGATCGAGGACGGCCTCGACGGTGCGGCCCGCCCACTCGACGGGAACGGCGCCGGTCACCTTGAACCAGCTCGTCCCCCACGGCGCCCCCCAGGGGGTGCCGGCGGCGATGGGACTCGTCGGCGCCGCGAGCCCCTCGGCCACGGACACGGGTTCGCCGTCGGTGGACCAGATCTCCACGGCCAGCGGAGTGGTGACGGGATGGACGGCCGGCCGGATGCGTTCCCTCAGGACGCGTTCCAGACGTGCCTCGACCAGCTTCCGGTCGTCGTGCATGAGAACGGCTCTCCTGTCGCTACGAGCGGGTGGGGCGGCGGGCAGGACGACGTTCAGTGACCATCCACCGGGGCGGGGCGCTCGCAGGTACTGGTCACGGGAAGGGCGCGGTCCTGCTTTGCCGCGTCCATGAGGGTCAGCATCACGTCGAGGACGTGCGCGGCCAGTTCGGCCGAGGCGCGGTGCGGGCGATCCGCCGCCAGCGCGTCGGCCAGATCCGCGAGGCCCACGCCACGGCCGCCGTCCCGGTAGCCGGCGGACACCGGCAGGAGGTGCCAGTCGTCGCCGCGGTGGATCTCGACGGTGCCGTCGAAGCCGTTCGGGTCGGGCACCGACAGCGAGGCCTCGGTGCCGTGCACCTCGATGCGGGGCAGCCGCGCGGCCTTGATGTCGAAGCTCATGACGAGGGTGGACAGGGCGCCGTCCGCATGTTCCAGGACGCCGGTGACGTGCGTGTCGATCTCGACGGGGAAGGTGTGTCCGGCGCGCGGTCCGCTGCCGATGACCCGTTCGGTACGCGGCCGGGAGGACGCGCCGGTCACCTTCACCACGGGACCGAGCAGATGGACCAGGGCGGAGAGGTAGTAGGGGCCCATGTCGAGGAGCGGGCCGCCGCCGGGCTGGTAGTAGAACTCGGGGTCCGGGTGCCACTTCTCGTGGCCTGCGGTCGTCATGAAGGCCGTCGCCGCGACGGGGCGGCCGATCAGCCCGTCGTCAACTGCCTTGCGCGCGGTCTGCGTCCCGGTGCCCAGCACCGTGTCGGGGGCCGAGCCGACCCGCAGCCCCGCGGTGGCCGCCGCCTCCAGGACGGCGCCGGCCTCCTTGCGGTTGGCCGCGAGCGGCTTCTCGCCGTACACGTGCTTGCCCGCGGCCAGCGCGGCGAGGGCGACCTCGGCGTGCGCGGCCGGGATCGTGAGGTTGAGGACCGCGTCCACGTCGTCACGGGCCACGAGATCCGCGACCGAGTCCACGACGCCCACCTGCGGTCCGACCTGTTCGGCGACGGCCTGCGCCCGGCCACGGTCCAGGTCCGTGACAGCGGTCAGCCGCACGGAGGTCAGCTTCTCCAGCGTCGACAGATAGGCACCGCTGATCTTGCCCGCGCCCACGATCCCGATGTTCAGCGGCTGGCCCACAGCAGGCCCCTCTCGGTCAGCACCCGCACCTGGGGCACGTCGAAGTCGTCGGGCTTGTGCCCGACGGTCGAGACGAAGACCCGGCCCGCGCCCCAGGTCCGCGTCCACACGGCAGGCATCACCGCGGGCCGGTCGTGCACGTCGTCGGCCGGGAAGGTCGTGGTGGCCAGGACGTCGATGTGCGGGTCGGTCAGGACCCAGTACTGCTCGCTGTGGATCGCGAAGTCGTCCAGCCCGGCGATGACCGGGTGCTCGGCGTGCTCGGGCGAGAGTTGGTAGGTGTGGTCGTGGAAACCGGGTGGGTGCATCACGAACTTGCCGCCTGTCAGCAGGTGGTAGCCGTGGTCGTGGAAGCTGTCGACGATGCCGCCGTGCCAGCCCGCCAGGCCGGTCCCGGCGCGCACGGCGGCCGCGAGGTTGTCGCACTGTCCACGGGTGATGGTGCCCATCGTCCAGCACTGCACGATCAGATCGGTGGCGGCCAGGCGCTCCGCGTCCTCGTACACCGCAAGGTCCTCGGAGGTGTCGACGGTGAAGCCCTGCTCCTTCAGGAACGGCACGAAGCTGTCGCTGATCGTCACGGGCTCATGCCCGTCCCAACCGCCACGGACGACAAGGGCCCGCCGAGTATCGCTGGTCAAGGTGGTTGCACACTCCCATCGGCGCCGCGTGCGGAACGCGACGGTCGGAGGTCAGGGAACAAGGAGCCCAACAGATCGCTACGAAGGCAGGTGTTGCCGCTGGCCGAGCAGTCTGCGGAACTGGGTGCATGGCGAACCTACGAACCACCACCCCCTTTGTCAATACGATTGACGAACCCCGGAGAAGCCTGTGCCTCCGGCGGTCCTGCGTCACCCGGCGGCAACCCGGAACCGCGTTCGAGCCCGCGTCCACGGTTGCCGTGGAACGCGGGCTCTAACGCGCGCCGCATCGCGCCTCGACCGGGCCGGGTACCTCCGGTTCGGCCGATCGCTAACGTCGGGCCGCTCAGCCGGAGATGGTGAACGTGCTCGGTGAGTCGTTCCGTGTCGCCGCCTTGCCCGGGAGCAGATTCACGATCTTGTTGCCCGCGAACGCCCCCGTGCCGGTGACCCCCGAAGCGACCCAGACACCCTGCTCGGCCGGGCCGTCGATGGTGTTGTTCGTCAGCGTCACGTTCACCCGCGTACGGTCGATGTACAGACCTGCGCGCAGCGCCCCACGCATCACGTTGTCGGTCATGGTGACGTTCGTGTACGCGTCCGGGTACCGCGACGTACTGGCCGGCGAGCTGATCCGCACGCCGTGCCGTACCCCGTTCCAGCCGCCACCACCGATCAGGACGTTCCCGCTGACGGTCGCGGACTCCAACGGGTGGCCCGTGTCACCGAACACCCCGATGTCCAGTGCACTGTTCGACGAGACGCCGTTGACCAGGTTGTTCTTCATCTCGACGTTCTTGCCGCCCGCGATGCGCAGGCCGTTGGCCCACCACGGTGCGACCGCCGTGTTGTTGAGGATCTTCGCGCCGGTCACCTGTCCGTTGGTACCGGCGGCACCGGCATCGGAGTACACCGCGAACGAGTCGTCGCCGGTGTTGCGGGCGAAGTTGTTCTGCACCGTGATGTTCTCGCCGAGCTTGTCCGGGTTCGGCGTGTTGCCGTTGTTGATGTTGAACCCGTCGCCGTAGCCGTCCGACGTGCGGCTGTCGCGGACCACGCCGTTGCTGCCCGACAGCCAGTTGGCGTCGGTGTGCCGGGTCCAGATCCGCTCGACCGTCCAGCCGCCGGCGCCGCTCGCGTTGATGCCGTAGTCCGCCCCGCCGCTACCGCCGACTCCGCGCCAGATGGCGTTGGTGTCGATCTGGAGGTCCCGCAGGGTCGTGTGCGAGCCCACCAGGATCTGCGAGCGCTGGGAGGCAGGCAGCGGAACCTTGCGGTACAGGGTGGTGTACCACATGCCCGCGCCCTGCACCGTCACCCCCGTGAAGTTCAGCGGCTTGGCCGAAGTCAGGCTGTTCGTCAGGAACTTGCCCGAGGGTATCCAGACCGACTTGCCCTGGCTGCGAGCGGCGTCCACCGTGCTCTGGATGGCGGCTGTGGAGTCCTTCCCGCCGTTCGGGTCCGCCCCGTAGTCGACCACCGAGAGGGAACCGGCCGGCTGAGTGCGCGCCGGCCCGACGTTCTCCAGATCGACGGAGTCGATGTCATAGGCGGCGGCCGTGTTCGCGGAGTCCTTGCGGAGCGTGAGGGTGCTGCCCGCGGGGATCGGGGCGCCGGTGACCCGGACCGGAAAGTCGTTGTAGAAGCGGTAGGCGGATCCGCCGGCGTTCGGGTCGTCCGGGTTGGTGCTCGCGTTGCGGTAGTTCCACGCCTGCTTCGAACTCAGGGTGATCGCCTGCCGGTACGTGCCGTTCACGTACAGGTCCAGCGTCGCGTCGATGCCGCCGCCGCCCAGTGCGTCAGGGATCGAGGCACGCACGACCAGCGTGTTGGCGCTCTTGCCGGAACTGTTGGTCAGCGCCACCGAGTCTCCCGCGCTCCTCAGCTCGACCAGCCCGTACCCGGAGGCCTCGGTCTCCAAGGAGGCCGCTGTGGGAGCCGGGTCGCCCGGCTTGATCGAGCGGACACGGGCGCCGCCGCCGAGTGTTCCGGCCTCGGCCTCCACCGTGGTGAAGGGCGTCGTCGCACCGGCGGCTGCCACCGTGGCGCGGGCGCCCGTGACCGTTGCCGCGTGCCCCTGGGCGGAGACGGCAAGAGCGGTGAACGAGCCGGCGGCCAGGGACGCGACGCCACAGAGCCAGATCGAGGCTCGCCGGAGTCTTCTTCGGTGCATCTTTCACCTCTTGCAGGAGTGGGCGAGGCGGCGCTGGGCATCAGTTCGTCCATCAAATCGATGCAACGACGCCCGGAGAGCTGGGTGGTAGCGATGGCGTGACTCCGCGCCTGCCTACGAAATCACTTCGGCAGTGTCCCAACTACCTGCAGGGACAGAAGCCTTGAGGTCAGCGGTAGGGGCAGGCGGTACACCAGGTGAACGTAGGAAGCTCTGCCACCCATTGTCAACATGCCGTACTAACCTGGTTGCCTGCCGCCCCGCGGGACCCGGGCCGTCCGTCCGGGCCTCCTCAAAGATCTTGCCCAGTTTCTGTTACCGCGACCGAGCCGCGGCCCCCTCCCCGTACATGAGCACATCCCGCACGGCTTCAGGCGTCAACCTACTTACTTTCCATTCTCTGCCATTCTCGACGACGATCCCGAATTTACCGTCGCAGTACGTCGATTGACAGAAAAATGTCAGCTGCATCCATTGACGCCGGACACCCGAATGGATTTGCTGACTGCTGAAAAATTCCTTCCACTCCCCCACGCTTCGGAGGAATCGCATGCCCATCAGGAGGCGCCGCATGATCGGCGGTGCGCTCGCCGCGGCCGCCGGTCTCACCACCGCGGCCGGCCTGAGCCGGGTCGGCACAGCGGAGGCGGATGCGGCTTCGGCACCCGCATCGAGCGGTCCCGGCGACGTCGTGACGGCGAGGGGCCAACACGCGACGGCATGGCGCGGAAGGGCGCCATGCGGCCGAGGCAAACGGCCGGAAGTTCTACATCATGTACGACGTCACCGGCTGGACGTCCATGCAGTCCCAGATCAAGCAGGATTGGACGGACAAAATGAAGGCGCACACCGCGTCCAGCGCTTACGCGATGCAGAACGGAAAGCCGGTCGTGTGCATTTGGGGCTTCGGCTTCAATGATTCGGCATGATCTCCCCCTGGATAGTGAGCGTTTTCCAACCTCACGCTGATGCGTGGTGAAGGACGACTACTGCCTTCACGACGTTGGTAATGCGGTTGGTGCTGCAGCGGAGTTTCCGC